>LIUJ01000001.1:0-625 GCA_001462255.1 Fibrobacteria bacterium GUT77
AATGCGTGGATAGGCGTGAAAATACATGGATTATATGTTCCGGGCAAGGGTTATTTAAGAACAGCTACCGGAAGTGTGACGACAAAGAAGGAAGTAATTGCGGGCAAGGGGGCGGGTACCGTATTTCGTAACGCGTTTATCCTTGCAGCGACTTACGGAGGGGTGCCTGATAATTGGCAAAAAATGCGTGGAGAGGTGATATTGGTTTGCGAAGGAAAAGATAAACGTGCGGAAGTACACTGGGCGCAGGAAGAGTCCGTAGGTTATGTTGAAGAAAAATTTTGCAGGTGGCTCAGATGAAAGTACGATACAACGTCAATCGTTTCACAGTTACCGGCCCGTTATATGGCAAGGTGTATGATGTTATATCTATTGAGCGTGGTTGGTATAGGATAATAGACGAGTCGGAAGAGGATTATATGTATCCTCCGGAAGAATTCGAAATAGTTGATCCGTTACCGATGCCGCCGGTGCTGACGGAGGAAGAGATAGATTTGGGGTTAGGCGATAAATATTGCGTTGTGCGGCATGGAGATGGGGTTCCGGTTGAAGATTACCCTGAATACTCCGGTGTAGAAGTGGAATTAATGACACATTGATATAATGGGCTTGTAGCTCAGTTGGT
>LIUJ01000001.1:799-10699 GCA_001462255.1 Fibrobacteria bacterium GUT77
AAGTCTTTTCAGGCCCACCATTTTTATTGTTATTGTATAGACAAATCCGCAAAAGCCGTATATCCGGGGCTGTAGCTCAGTTGGGAGAGCGCTAGCTTTGCAAGCTGGATGTCGCAGGTTCGATCCCTGTCAGCTCCATGTAAGTAGAAAACGGCACCGTGGCCTGGGACGGAACGTTGGACTTCGCGCCGGAGTTTTTATACGAACACGGCGTGCCGGTTTAAAAAATACAGTCTCCGCGCGATACCGTTAGTTCATACCCTATGCTTTTGATTCGCGTCCGCATACAGTTTACGCACTCAGCCGCCTCGTCGCCGGTGCAGATTTTGTTGTCGTACAATAAATACTTATCGCGTACGCTTATCGGCGATAGGTTCGGCATGACTACGTTGGCGCCGGCGAGAATGCCGTGTTCGCGACCTTGCGGGTCTATTGTCCCAAGGGCGGTTGTCGCGGGGATGAGCAAGTTGGGTTGCATTAGGCGCAGGATGGATAGTAGGTTAAGCGTTAGGCGTAAGCCGCCCGCCCACGAACCGCCGAGCGGCGTGTCGGAGTGCGGGATGAAGGGGCCTATGCCGGCCATGTGCGGTTGTAGCTCCTTTATGAACAGCAGATCGTCCACAATGTGGTCGGGCGTTTGGCCGGGAGAGCCTACCATGAAGCCGCACCCTACCTGGTAGCCTGATTTTTTAAGTTCGTACAGGCATTGTTTGCGATTGGCGGGCGACATATTTTTGGGGTGCAACGAGCGATAGTGGGTTTCGTTTGCCGTCTCGTGGCGCAAGAGGTACCTGTCCGCGCCGGCTTTTCGCAATTTAGCGTAACTCTCGGCGCTACGCTCGCCGATTGATAACGTTATCGCGCAGTCTTTATACGCGGTTCTTATATCGGAGATGATATCGGTCAAAACATCGTCGGTATAATAAAGGTCTTCCCCGCCTTGCAGCACAAATGTGCGAAAGCCGAGCGCGTAGCCTTTTTTACAGCAGTCGAGTATCTCGTCTTTTGATAATCTGTACCGCGCGGCCTTTTTATTGCCGGCGCGTATACCGCAGTAGAGGCAGTCGTTTTTGCAGTGGTTGGTAAACTCGATGAGCCCGCGCATGAAGATGTTTTTTCCGTACACGGCGTCGGCTACGCTTCTGGCGCGTTTGAATAGGTAGTCGTTGCCGCAAAACAACAGTTTTTTGAACTCGTTCCGCGAGAGCGTCTTGGTTTCTTCCAATTTGTCGATCAGTTCACGCATGATTTTGATCTTTATAATCCGTTGATATTCATATAGGTTCCGATATCAATTCAAATTAAACGGTTTCAAAATCTTGTCGACCTGAACGGGCCTTCCGTTCTCGTCGTCTACCGTGACCTTGGCGAACGTCCACCCGTTGATTTTATCGGGGGCGACGCCGGCGTTTACAAACGGTTCGGGATTGAGTACGAAGACCATGTCTTTATCGTTGGTATCAATGCTCTTCGCCCATTCAAAGAGGAAGCCGTCGCCTATGCTTATTCCGTAGTGGTCGAGCGCGGCGTGGTAGCCTATGGCGTTTTTATTTAGGTTGACTATGCATTCGTAGGCGGAGAGCGGTGTGGACTTGGTTCTTCCGGCGGAGCCATGCGGAACTATTTTGCTTCCGAGGGTCAGCTTGCCGCCGCGAAGCGCGATGGCTTTTGGGAGCTTTGAGGCGTCGAGGCCGGCGGCCATGAACGGCGCGGCGTCGATCTCAAGCGCCACGTCGTTATCCGCAACCGTGTGCTCCCACCGCCAAGAAAAGCGGGCGCCGCCGTCCGGGGCGATGATTGACCAACTGTCGGTCTCCTTGTCTTCATAGACCAATTGCGGAACCTTTTGAATGAGTTCGTCGAAAGCGCGGGCGGAATCCTTGCCTACCACGTCGAAACCCTCTAAAGAGCGCGATAGAATGAAAAGGGTCATAACGGTCAATACGGCTATGACGGTTAGAAGTAACGCTTTCTTCATGATTACGGCTCCTTATTATCGTATATAGAGTTATTTTGACGAGATTTTCGAATCGCTTAGCTCTTAAATCTCTTTAACCGTAACGCGTTGGTCAATACGGATACCGAACTCAGGCTCATTGCTGCGGCGGCGAAGACCGGGTTTAACAATGGGCCGCCGAATAGGTGTAGGGCTCCGGCGGCTATGGGTATTCCCAGCACGTTGTAGCCGAAGGCCCAAAACAAATTTTGCTTGATGTTGCTTATCGTCCGCTTGCTTAGGTTAATAGCGGTTGGGACGTCCGACAAGTCGCTTCTCATCAATACTATGTCGGCCGATTCCATCGCCACGTCCGTGCCGCTTCCTATCGCTATTCCTACGTCGGCTTGGGCTAAGGCGGGGGCGTCGTTTATGCCGTCGCCTACCATGGCCACCTTGCGACCGCCCTCTTGCAACTTCTTTACCTCGGCGGATTTGTCTTGCGGCAAAACCTCCGCCAGCACGCGGTCTATGCCTACCTGTTTGGCTATGGCGGCGGCCGTTTTCTTATTGTCGCCCGTAATCATCGCGACCTCTATCCCCATTTTGTGCAACCGCTCTATCGCGTTTTTGCTGCTCTTTTTAAGTACGTCGGCTACCGCCACTATTCCGGCGGCTTTGCCGTCGAAGGCTACGTACATAGGCGTTTTTCCCTCCGACATCAGTTTGTCGGAATCGGGTTCAAGCTCGGCTAAGGATACGCGGCGGTCGTCCATCAGCTTGCGGTTGCCGGCTAAAACTGCGGTATTATTTACTACGGCCTCTATGCCCATGCCGGTTATCGCGGTGAACTTATCCGCGCTTAGCAGCGAATGACCCCGGCTTTGCGCGCCCAGCACAATGGCGCGGCCCAACGGGTGCTCGCTCCCTCGCTCGGCGGAGGCGGTCATCATCAATAAATGTTCTTTATCGACACCGCTTACGGATATTATGTCCGTGACCTCCGGTTTGCCCTCGGTTATTGTTCCCGTTTTGTCGAATACTATTGTCTGAATCTTGTGGGCGGTCTCCAACGCCTCGCCGCCTTTTATCAATATGCCGTTTTCGGCGCCTTTGCCCGTTCCTACCATAATGGCAGTTGGGGTGGCAAGGCCCAAAGCGCACGGGCACGCTATTACCAATACGGAGATGAAGACGGTCAGCGAGAACTCAAGCGCGGATTTTCCGGGCGTGGGGGCGGCGATTCCGGCGGAGATGGCCGCGAACCACGCTACGGCCGTGACGAGGGCGATGAGGCACACGATAGGCACGAAGTAACCGGAGACAATGTCCGCCAGCTTGGCTATGGGGGCCTTGGAACCCTGGGCGTCCTCCACGAGTTTTATTATATGGGCAAGCGCCGTATCGGCGCCGACCTTCTCCGCCCTGAAGCGGAGTAAGCCGTTGGCGTTTATCGTGGCGCCGTAGACGGCGTCGCCCGGCTTCTTATCGACGGGCAGACTCTCGCCGGTCAGCATGGACTCGTCCACGGAGCTCTGCCCTTCGGTTACGGTGCCGTCGACCGGAATTTTGGCGCCCGGCCTCACCACTACGACATCGCCCGGCATCACGTCGTCTACGGGTATCTCCCTCTCCTCCCCGTTGTCGACGACGACGGCCGTTTTAGGCGCGAGCCCCATCAGCTTTTTTATCGCCTCCCCGGTGCGCCCCTTGGAGATCGCCTCAAGCGTTTTGCCTAAGAGTATTAACGCGATAATCACGCCGGCAGTCTCAAAGTAAAACGACTCCGCCGCCTTAAAGTCGTGCCATACGGCTACGCGGAAGAGGTTGTAGACGCTGTAAAGCACCGCCGCCGATGTCCCGACCGCGATGAGCGAGTCCATATTCGGGCTACGCATAAGCAAATTTTTGAAGCCTACGGTATAAAATTTGTATCCTACGGCAACTATCGGTATCGTCAATATCAGCTGTACCAACCCGTAGGTTAGCGGGAAGCGCATCATTGATAGCGCCTTAGGTAACGGCAAAGTGACCCACGGTATCATGGGCGACATGGCAATATAAAGAAGCGGCAACCCGAAAACCGTAGCCGTGACGAATTTTGCGCGTAAACTTTTGATTTCGCGCTCGCGGCGGATTTTGTCGGCGCCGGCGGTCTCCTTGGCGGCGTCTAAGGGGACAAAACCGACGCCGACAATGGTATCCTTTATCGCCGAGAGGCGTATAACAGCCGGATCAAAGGCGACCGTCGCCTTCTCCGTGGCAATGTTCACCGAGGCGCTCAAAACGCCGTTCAGCTTGCCGATGGCCTTTTCGACCCTAGCGGAACAAGCGGCGCAGTGCATACCGCCTATGGGGATGGTTACGGTCATATTTGGATATCTCCTACATTTAGTATTACTTAAAAAATATATTATGACGGGTTAAAATTCGAAAAATATTTAAAAGCGTAAGAATCCTTAAAAGCGTTTTCCCATAGTCTTTTTATCCTTTTAATCTTAACTTTTTATTACATTTATATTTATGACAAATATAAGCGAATCCGGTTTGACATTAGCCGCCCTAAGCTTAGGTTCCAATCTCGGCGACCGGTTGTTCTACATAAGCTCTATGGAACGAGCGCTATGCGCCGTTTTTGCTGACGGCAGCGTCAGATCGTCGCCCGTAATGGAGACGTCTCCGGTAGGCGATTCGTGCGTCGATCAACCGGAGTATCTGAATAAAATCGTCGTTGGGTATTACGGCGGCGGCGTTTACGGGCTTTTGGGCGCGTGTTTGTCCATAGAAACGGCTTTGGGCAGAACCCGCCCGTTCCATAAGGCGCCGCGTACGGCCGACGTTGACATTTTGTTGTTCGGGGACGCGGAGATAAGCGTTCCGCCTAAGCTCGTTGTCCCGCATCCGGGGTTGCGGAGCAGGCGCTTTTGTTTGGAGGGGCTCATGGCCGTTGACCCGTCGATCGCCGTCCCTGTTTTGGGGCGGATGCTCACGGTCGGCGAGTTGTATAAAAATATGGGAACGGACGTCGCCGCGCAGAATGTATCTTTTGTGTGACGGGTTCGTTTTTTTTCACACTGACGACAGGGTATTGATATTTATGCCGTATCAACAACAATTGCCTCCGCAACGGCGCGCGTTTGAGTTGCCGGAGCGAGTAAACTACGTGTGCGTGGAGGGTGTGATTGGGGTGGGCAAGACGTCGCTGTGCGAGATGTTGGGGGAGGCGTTGGGGGCGCGGTTGGTGCTTGAGGAGGTGGACGGCAACCCTTTTTTGCAAAAATTTTACTCCGACCGCCGTTTGTACGCTTTTCAGGCGCAACTGTGGTTTTTGCTTTCCCGCCATCGGCAGTTGTCGGAGGCTTTGGCGCAACCGGATATGTTTCATAGCGTTACGGTAAGCGACTATATGTTTGCCAAGAACGGTATTTTCGCTGAGATGAATCTGCGCGGCGACGAGTTGGCGCTTTACAATCAGGTGGAGGGTATGCTCGGCGCGGATTTGTCGCCGCCGGATTTGGTCGTCTACCTGCAGGCGTCCACGGATACGCTTTTGCGGCGTATAGAGAAGCGTGCCCGCTCCTTTGAGCGCCAAATGGACGCGCAGTACGTTGACGACCTTAATAGAGCCTACAACAATTTTTTCTTCAGTTACGGCGACTCGCCGCTACTGATAATCAACACCAACGAGATAGACTTTGTGGAGGAGAGTCAAGATTTCGCGGAGATAGCGGAGCAGATAGTAAACGCTAAACCCGGTACGAATGTGTACAATCCGATGGGGCATAGGGAGCGTATGATGTTGGGCGGATAGGTAACGAGTACGCCGTCGCGCGGGTCGGCGTTCGGCGCCGCGGTATTTTTTAGAAAGTATCCATGGGGTTGACGATGAAAATCATAAAGTCCATAGTTGAAATGCGAGAGTACGCCTCCGCGTTGAAAGCGGACGGTAAGTCCGTCGGATTGGTTCCGACCATGGGGGCTCTGCACGCCGGCCACTTGTCGCTTTTGGCGCGTGTACGCGATTTTTGCGACAAGTCGGTTATGAGCGTCTTTGTCAACCCGACGCAGTTTGGCCCGGCGGAGGATTTCGCGAAGTATCCGCGTGATTTGGGCAGGGATTGCGGCTTGGCGGAGTCCGCCGGATGCGACTGTGTCTTCGCGCCGTCCGCCGAGGAGATGTATCCCGAAGGTTACGGCGTGGGAGTGAGCGTAGGCCCCATCGGTGACACGTTATGCGGCGCCGCTCGCCCCGGTCACTTTAACGGCGTGGCGACCGTGGTGCTGAAGTTGTTCAACATAGTGTCCCCCCAAGCCGCCGTTTTCGGCGCCAAAGACGCCCAGCAGGTAGCCGTAATAAAGCGAGTAGTCGCTGACCTAAACGTCCCGGTACGCGTAATAACCGCCCCCATAGTCCGCGAGGCCGACGGCTTGGCCATGAGCTCCCGCAACGTCTATTTGACCCGACCGGAGAGGGAGCGGGCGGCAAATATCAGTAAATCCTTGTTTGAGGCTAAAGCGTTGTTTGAGGGCGGGGAACAATCGGTTGAGCGGATAAAAGAGCGCGTGGCATCGATAATAAACGGCGCGCTTATGAAAACGGAGTACGTTGAGATAGTTGATCCGGCATCACTGCGCCCGTTTGATAAAGTAATTGACGGCGCCGCCCTAATAGCCGTAGCCTGCCGAACCTTAGAGAGCAAGACGAGGTTGATTGATAATATTGTCGTTGATTGTTTACATTGAAATTTGAAAGAATTAAAAATACAAGCGCGTTGACTTTTTTCGGTAGATCGGTTATTTTACATAAAAAAAGGGCTAAAACCACATGTCCCAAGAATTTGATCGCTTGGTAAGCATAGTAAAAAGGCTCCGCGCTCCGGGCGGTTGCCCGTGGGATCGCGAGCAGACCAACAAATCGATATTGACCTGCCTCCTCGACGAGGCCTATGAGTTCTTCGAGGCGGTGGACGAAAACGACCCCGACAAGATGCGCGAGGAACTCGGTGATCTCCTGCTCCAAGTCGTGTTGCACGCTCAAATCGCCTCCGAGTCCGAATCGGGTTCCGGCGCGTTCGACATCGACGATGTCGCCCGCGATATAGGCGACAAGCTCATTCGGCGCCACCCGCACGTCTTCGGCGATGCCTCCGCAGACTCCTCCGCGGAAGTGATCCGCAACTGGGAGCGGATAAAGAAGAGCGAGTACGGCGAGGAGCGGCGCAAGTACATGACGGACGACATCCCGGAGGCGTTGCCGGCGCTTTTTAGGGCGGAGAAGACGCAACGGCGCGTGTCCCAGGTGGGGTTTGACTGGAGCGAAACGGCTCCGGTGCTCGACAAGGTAGAGGAGGAGTTCGGGGAGTTTCGGGAGGCCCTTCAAAGCGGAGACGCCGCCGACGCGGAGGAGGAGTTGGGCGATATCCTCTTCGCCCTCGTAAATGTGGGGCGGCACGCCAAAATCAGCGCGGAAAACGCATTACGGATGGCCACACGCAAGTTTGAAAGGCGCTTTAGGTACGTGGAGGACAGGTTCCGCGAGTTGGGAAAGGACATGAAGGCGGCTACGCTTGAGGAGATGGACGCTTACTGGGAGGAGAGCAAGGCGCGTGGACTATAAACTGAAAAAAAACGGAGCTATGAGCGAGGGTAAGGCTACTCTTGAAGGTAAGGCCGTTTCTAAAGTTCTGATGATTTGCACCGGGGGAACAATAGGAATGCTTCATAAGGGCAATGATCCGACAAAACCGCTTTATCCGGCTGATTGGAACGGCATACAAGAGCACTTTTCATCGCTTAAAGGTCTTCCGTTTCGCGTTCAAGCGGCGGAAATGCCGCTTATTGACTCATCGGACATGAGTCCGGATTATTGGATAGGTATCGCGCGAAATATCCGTGATGAGTATGATAATTATGATGGGTTCGTTATTTTGCACGGTACGGATACCATGACATATACGGCGACCGCGTTGTCGTTCCTTCTTGAAAATCTTACCAAGCCTGTGCTAATTACGGGATCGCAGTTGCCGCTCGCACAACCTAGATCCGACGCCGCTCAAAATCTGGTAACGGCGTTGACAATAGCGGCTTCCTATAACGTGCCGACTGTCCCGGAAGTCTGTATTCTGTTCAATAACGTACTGCTTCGCGGTAACCGTTCCAGAAAAGTAAGTTCAAGCGGGTTTGCCGGATTTGATTCGTTGAATTACCGTCCGCTGGCTGAAATCGGCGAACATATAAAAATAGATGCTAACCTTCTAAGAGACGTTAAGACGGATGTTTTTTTCATTAATGAAACTCTTAACAAAAATGTCATGATTTTAGACATTTTCCCCGGAATTAAAGCTGAAATACTAAGACATGTTTTTGAGTTTAAAGGGTTGCGCGGCGTTGTTTTGCGGACATACGGCGCCGGTAACGCACCAACGGACAAAGAGTTATTGGAAGAAATAAGGGTTGCCGTTCAAGAAAAGAAAATTGTTGTCGTCAATATTACCCAGTGTTTGCAAGGGATGGTTGAAATGGGTTTGTATACCGCGAGTGCGGAACTCTCTAGGATCGGTGTTATCAGCGGTGTGGATATGACTCCGGAAGCGGCTTTGGTCAAAATGATGTTTTTGTTGGGACAATATGCGGATAATATTAAAATAGTTAAAGAACAAATGCAAAAAAATCTTCGCGGTGAGCAAAGCGTTAATGTGTTTAATTTTATATACGATAAAAACAGCACGGAAAAAGGTTTTTGTCGTTTGAGCACAGAACAAGTCGCCGCCGGATTTGTGAAGGAAAAAATCGTTAAGGCCAACATTCGCTTTATTGATTTGAAATGCAGACCGAACTCCGAAAAGAGTTGTAATCCGAGTGCGGCAGTTTTCATGAATTACCCTTCTGCCGATGTAAATACCGCTTGGAATATACCACAGTGTTTAGGTACGATAGAGCTTAATGACAGCGATGAAAATGTGTTGGAGTGTACTCAAAACGTCGGTCGTGTTATTGATCCGGGACGTCCGGTTCAACTTACGGTTGTGTCGCGTAACGGTGACATTTCTTGGGAAAATATGGTCTTTTCCATTTATACGGATGTTTAACGGTGCCCATTTAATATTTTTATTATAAAGAATTTGACTTTTTTATGCGCGATAACATATATTATGGTATTGAAACAACGGAGCGTAGCGCAGTCCGGTTAGCGCGCTTGGTTCGGGACCAAGAGGTCGGAGGTTCAAATCCTCTCGCTCCGATTATCAATTTTAAACGCGGAATTATCGGAAGCATAAGATTAATCGTGGGGGCGAATGTCGCTTACCCGCCCGTTGACGGCGTTTATTCGGGATGCGGGATAAAATCACAATGAACGGTTCGTACCGCGTTGACCTCTTGACGTTCCGGCAGGTTGCGGAGCGCCTTGCCGAGCGTCCGGCAGTAATAGTGCCACTCGGCGGGTGCGAGCCTTTCGGCGCCGTAGGCCGTGTGGGGACGGAAACGCTTTGCGCCGAACGTATATCCGTCGAACTCTCTACGCGTTGCCTTGTCCTCTGCGCCCCGCCGCTACCGTTCGGTTGTTCCGCCCCGTTCATCTCCTTTCCGGGGGCCGCCGGGGTAAAACCGCGTACGTTTGTCAATATGCTATGCGAGATCATTCACGCCTACGTCTTTCAGGGCGCTACGCGTATCTTTCTAATAAACGCCGCGCCGTTTAACAAAGTTCCGGCGGCGGAGGCGGCTAAGAGGATTGAGGCTAAGTACAACGGGGTCAAGGTAGTTGTGTTTGACGTTAACGCTATAGTTGAGAGTGATACGAATGTTAATAACGCCGACGCGATAGACCGATCCGACACGGCGCTCTTGGCTATGGCGGCCTATTTGGAGCCGGCAAACATCAATATAATCAACACAAACAAACGAAAAAGCGTAGACAACGATCGGTACCGCGCCTGGAAAAAACGCGGCGCCGACCCGCAAAA
>LIUJ01000001.1:10840-11198 GCA_001462255.1 Fibrobacteria bacterium GUT77
AAAACGCGGCGCCGACCCGCAAAAACTGCGCAAGTTGTTCCCCGACGGGTTGCTGTTGCCGCCGGATAAAGACGGTTTAACGGACGCGGACGTTACCCCGCAACGCGGCAAAGAGTTATTTGACCGCGTCGTGGGGGTGATACAAGGGCGTATGGAGGAGGCGATTACCCCTCGTCCCTAACGTCTCCGCCGGCTATCTCCCTAAACGTGAACTCGTCTTGATCGTACTCCTCGTCCTCTAAAATGTTCAGTTTGCATTTGTGTTCCTTCTCCAGCATCGATTTCATAGTGACTCCCGTCGGCCCGCTCGCGTCCGTCAAATATTCGGCTACGACCGGGTGAATTGTCACCGTTATCG
>LIUJ01000001.1:11430-13472 GCA_001462255.1 Fibrobacteria bacterium GUT77
GGTGAAGAACTCCTGCAACTCCGGGCGGACGCGCTTGCGGGTGATCTCCATCAAGCAGAATTTTGAGAGGCCGGTGCAGTCCGTGGCGGAGGGGTCGGCGTCTAAGAGCTTCTTCATGGCCGCCTCGATCTTGCGGCGATTTTCCGCGTCCATCATGTCGATGAAGTCTATCACAATGAGACCGCCTATGTCGCGTAGGCGCAACTGGCGGCATATCTCCGCCGCGGCGTCCAAGTTTGTCTTAAAGATGGTCTCTTCTAAGCTTGCCCTATTCTTTCCTACGTTGCGACCGGTGTTTACGTCTATTGCCACCAGCGCCTCCGTCCGGTCTATCAGAACGTAACCGCCGCTTTTAAGCCAAACCTTGCGTTTCAGCAGTCTGTCTAAGTCCTTTTCTATGTTGAACTTGTCGAAGAGGGGTATCTTGTCGCGGTAGTGGAAGACGCACTTAGTCATTTCGGGGGAGAGCGCCTTGACGTAGTTTTTTATCTCCTTGTAGTCCTCCTCCTGGTCGGCGTAAACCTCCGTCACGTCTTCGGAGAAGAGGTCTCTTATAACGCGGGTGGTGATTCCCAGTTCGCGGTGGACAAGTTTTGTTCCGCTACCGGAGAGGGCCTCGGTTTGTGTTTTGCGCCACGCGTCTAAGAGGATGTGTATTTCGTTTACGAACTCTGTTTCGGAGACTTTGAGTCCGTTTGTCCGCACGATGAAGCCGATACCGGGCGGCTTGATTTGCGATATCAGCTTTTTGAGTTTGGAGCGGCGCGCCGAGTCGCTTGTCTTTTTTGACACGCCTATGAAGTCCGTGTCCGGCACCAAGACTAAGAAGCGTCCGGCCAAGCTTATTTGCGTGGTGACCTTGGCGCCCTTGGTTCTTATGGGTTCTTTGGCCACCTGCACCAATATTTCCTGCCCCTTTTTCAGCACTTTTTCGATGGGGATTTTGGGGACTTTGCGACTCTTGGCGTTCTTGCCGCCGCGGCCCGCGAAGCGGTCCATCATCTCGTCCTCCTCAAGCAACAGCGACGGGTCGACGTCGGAGGCGTGTAGGAAGGCGCACTTGTCGAGCCCGATATCGACGAACGCCGCCTGCAGTCCGGGGAGTATGGAGACTACCTTACCCCGATAGATGTTTCCCACCAGCCGAAAATAGTCCGGCCGCTCTACAACCAATTCCACAACCTTGTCGTTCTCAAGAAGCGCGGCGCGCTTCTCGGCGGAGGTTGCGTTGAATAGAATTTTTTTAACCATTAAAACGTCACCTCTGCGGTAAGCTCAAACCTTTGGTTGAGGGTGCGCTTGCCGTCCTGATTTTTGTGTGAGCCAAGATACCTCGCCTGACCCTTGATATTTTTTGTGAAGACGTAGTCTATGTACGGAGAGTAGTTGAAGTTGCTCTCCAACGTTACCACGTCGTCGTCGTTTCCTATTTTGTTGACGCGTTCCGAGCTCTCCCAGTTCACGCCCAAACCCACCGTCGTTTTACCCTGTATGGGGATTACCCACTTGCGTACGCGTATTTCTTTAAGCTTGCCGGCGCCGGTGAACGCGTAGGCCAGCGTTAGCGTGTGGCTGTTGCGGTTTGTGTTCTCCGTGGACAACCGCGCCACGCTACCGGTTTTGGCGTCTTTGCCGCCCGAATTGACTTTCGTGTTTGTGGTGCCGAAGCGGTAGTTGGCCGTGAGCGACGGCCATTTAATCAGCTTGCCCTCCAAACCTATCAGCGGCTGAAACTCGATCGTTATCGTGGTGTCGGTGCGGTCTTTCGACTCCTTGCGGCTGTTTTTAAAACTGAAAGAGGAGCTTGCCCCCAAGTCCGAAAAATACTTTTTTATGAGCGATATCTTGGTAAGCGCCTTGGTGTTCGCGTTTGCCCGAGCCTCCGGCCATACCACAACCGTGTCTATGTAGGTTGAGTCCGGTTGCCCGTAGAACTCGCGGCCCCACCCCAAAGACAGCGCCGTAAAGTCTATCTTGAACGGGTCGGGTATGGAAAACGCCGTGGAAAAACGCGTCGACCACGAACCCTTGGACTGGTCGTT
>LIUJ01000002.1 GCA_001462255.1 Fibrobacteria bacterium GUT77
GTTAAATATAATAGATTTCGTCCCATAAATTCAAATTTCACACACAATAAACAAAGGGCGTCCGTCTTCGGTTGCGGTGAAGCGGCGGACGCAGTCTTTATAGAAACAATATAGAATAGTGGTCGGCGGGGTGGAGCGTAGCCGATTTCGGATAAAGATTTTGTTTTTTATGTGTAAATCAATTATTTTTTATGTATCGGTATTAACGATCATCATAAAAGGAGCGACACTATGGCGACGAAAGCGGGTACGGCGAAAAAAAGCGTTTCGGCGGCAAAGAAGGCGTCGGCGTGGATGGAGGCGCACCCGAATGGTATTGCTAAAATAGTGGACAAAAGGGCGTTAAGATTGATTAAAAAAGGGTTTTCGCCGTTGGAAGCGTTACGGTTGAGCGTTAAGATCGATGAAATAAAAGAGGCAAAACTCAGATGCAGAGGAGCATTATAGGACTTATTCCGAATTACCGTGGTTTTAGGATCATCACAAAAACCCAAGGGATAGAATGATAATCGCCCACGCTATCACAGAAAAACTGACGCTTATAAGCAGTGATATGAAATTTTCCAAATTACGGACTTGATTGGATACATAACGACATATGAAAGCCTCGGAATGGGTGTTTAGTGCCGCCCCCGTGAAGCGCTTGGACGGTACCGAATTTTCAAAGTCCGACATAGACTTGGTTACACAAGTGGCAAGCTTCTTTGACAGCATTGGCGGACAAGTAGAGCGTGCTGACATAGGCGTAGTGCGGTTAACCCGTCAAGGGGTAAGAAGTAGCATAGCGCATGGAATCGGCAGAACAAAGGCTGCAGCGTTTATGGCGGTTCCGGATGTAATAAAGCATGGTAAGATCATAGATTACCAAGAGAATTGGAAGGGGCGTGGGTATGATACCTATGTTATTGATGCGCCCATTCTTATTGGAAGCGGCGAGTATATCGCGGAGGTTATTATAGAGCGAAGCCACAGCGGAGGCAACAGTTATTATTTACACGAGGTTGCTATAAAAGAAAAAGCCCAAGGTGTGTTCAAGACTGCGACTGAACGCAGCACACCTCAGGCCCCAACACTGATAATAACAAAAAAAATGGCGGCAGAAACCGGTTCACACGCTCATACCGCGGACGGAAATCTGCCCTAAAACCCTACATCTATATACAATATACAAAAAAAACATCCCGGTGTCAATAGCAAAACTTAAAAATCTTTCGACCCACGGGCAACGTAGCCCTCCCCTTAAAACTGTATTTGACTTTGACTTTTTTATTTGATTTTAATATTTTTTAATTACTTCTTGCTTCCCCCGCAACCCATAACTTATATTATAATGATTACCGCCTTTCAGGATCGTCTGGTATCACACGGGCAACGGGCAACGTAGCCCGTTTTTGCTATTCAGCGGGAGGACTGGTTAGCCATGGCGTCGCCGTTGGACAGTGTCAGGCCGCTTATTGAGGCGGCGGTAGCCGATTTGGGGTTGGAGTTGTTCGACGCCCGTTTTTTCGGCTCCGGTCTGCGTTCCGTGTTGCGTGTGACCATAGACAAGGCGGGAGGGGTCGCCGTCGCCGACTGCGAGCGTGTGAGTTCCGCCTTGGGGAAGCTGTTGGACGAGCAAAATTTCTTCGGCGACAGGTCATACACGCTGGAGGTGTCGTCGCCGGGGATCGACCGGGTTTTAAAGACTGAGCGTGATTTTGCCCGGATTGTAGGTCGGGAGGCGGTGTTGAATTTGAGTAACGATGCGGCGGCGATTGGCGGGAAGCGCGTTATTCGCGGTGTTATCGTAGGGTGTGAGGGTGGAACAATAACAATTGATATAGGTACCGGGCCGGTGCGCGTGCCCCTTGCCGACGTCGTCAGCGGCAGGGAGGAGTTGCGGTTCGGGTAACACAGTGAAAGGTTTTATCGATGAAGAAGAAGACGAATAAGGAGGCGCTCAAGACGGCCGAGATAGTGGAGTCGCTTAGGGCGGTGACTAAGGAGAAGAGCATCGGCATGGAGATGGTTCTCGAAACGTTGCGGGACGCGCTTGCTACCGCGGCGAAGAAGTTTTTGGGGACGCCGGTGTTTGTGGAGGCTAAGGTAGACCGCGAGAAGGGGACTATAGAGGTCTACACGCGGCAGACGGTGGTGGAGGTCGTGGAGGATCCGGAGCGCCAGATTTCGCTTGCCGACGCGAGGGAGATTGAAGACGACATTGAGGTCGGGGAGGAGCTTGAGCAGTCGCTCGACATCGCTCTTTTCGGGCGGATGGCGGTTCAAACGGCGAAGCAGGTGATTGTGCAGCGGGTGCGGGAGGCGGAGCGCGAGAAGGTGTTTACCGACTACAGCGAGCGCGTAGGCGAGATTGTTACCGGAAAGGTGCAGCAGGTGGAACGGGGCAATATTTTGATTGATCTTGAGCGGACGGAGGCGTTGTTGCCGTATCGCGAGCAGATTCGTAAGGAGCATTACACGCAGGGGCAGAACATTAGGGCGTGCGTGATAGACGTGCGGAACAACATAAAGGGGCCACAGGTGATAGTGTCGAGGACGTGTCCGGAGTTTTTGGCGCGGCTCTTTGAGAACGAGGTGCCTGAGATTTTTGACAAGACGGTTAAGATAGTGAAGGTAGTGCGCGATCCCGGACGCCGCTCGAAAATCGCGGTGACCACGACGGACAACCGCGTTGACCCCGTGGGGGCGTGCGTTGGTATGCGGGGTAACCGCGTGCAGAACATCGTGCGGGAGTTGTCGAACGAGCGGATCGACATCATAAATTGGACGGACGAGCTTTCGCTCTTGGTGCGTCGTGTTTTCGCGCCAGCCGAGGTGAAGCGCGTGATGCCGGTCGGGGAGCACAAGATGGTCGTCGTGATAGCGGAGGACGGTTTGGCTATGGCGATAGGCCACGAGGGGCAGAACATCCGTTTGGCCTCCAAGATGTTGGGTAGGGAGATAGACGTTTTCGGCGACGAGGAGTTCTCCAACCTAAGCGAAGAGCAAAGAGCCGAGGTACTGAGCGAGACGCCGCCGAAGAAGGAGGCGGAGCAAGCCGTTGACGCGAGCAATACGGCGGAATCCGTTGACGACGACGATACGGAGCAGACGGAAGTTGTGGTGGAGGTTGATAAGAAGGCGTCGGAGGAGGAGGAATCGATTCAAGGTGAAATCATAAACAAGGCTGTTGAGACGTTATCGGAAACCGCCGAAGATTCCGTCGCGGCGATTGAGAGTACGGTTTCGTAGGGGTGTCGGCGGCGCGCCGTTTGCTTTTTTGGCGTTGATGTTTTTGCTTGTATTTTGTAATCAGTGGGGTTATTATAGATTTTTTAAGAAAGAAAAAAGAATAGAATGGCAAAAAAGAAAGTCCACGATCTCGCC
>LIUJ01000003.1 GCA_001462255.1 Fibrobacteria bacterium GUT77
GTTCGCAAGGCGGAGATTGAGAAGAGGGCGGTGGTCGTCAACACCGAGGCGCAAAAGGACGCCACGATATTGAACGCGGAGGCGGCTCGGCAGAGCGTTATCGTGAAATCGGAGGGAGAAAAAACTTCCGCCGAGAACATCGCGATGGCGATTAAGGTGAAGGGGTCAGCCGACGCGGACGTCGTCAAGGTTAAAGGTTTTGCCGAGGCCGACGTTATTCAAAGGACCAAGATGGCGGAGGCGGAGGGTATAAAAGCGACAAGTTTGGCGACGGCTGAGGGTGAGAAGGCGATGCAGTTGGCGTCCGTCACCGCCCAAAAGGAGTTGGCGGCGGCCATCGGCCAGAACCAGGGTTACCAGCAGTACCTAATCACAATCAGGCAGGTAGAGGCGCAGCAGGCGATTGGGGTCGAGCAGGCGAAGAACATAGGCCACGCCGACATAAAGATAATATCCAACGCGGGCACCATAGAGGAGGGCATAGGTGGGGCGACGAAGCTGTTCTCGTCCAAAATCGGGCAGAATATCGCCGCGACGCTTGAGGGATTGGCTCAAACGGAGACCGGACGCGCCCTGTTGGATAAGGTTTTGGGGAAGGGCGAGGCGGATAAGGGAGAAAAGAAAGGCTAAGCGCCGTTTGTGGAACTTAGTGGCGGACGGGGGCAATCTCACCCTTCCGCCATAGCCACAATCGCCTCCCGCACCCTCCCGCAGACCTCAACCTTGCTCATCCCTTTCAGTTCCTCCACCGATATCGGGTCACCCATTACCAATTCCACCGTTCCAGGCACAATGCGACTGCTCTTTGGCGGCAAACGATCTATGGCGCCCTTTATCGCAATGGGAACCAACTTAACACCGGCTTGCAACGCCAAGGTAAAGCTCGCCGTTTTGAAGTCTAAAACCTTGCCGTCTTTTGAGCGCGTACCCTCAGGAAAGAGAATCAGCGATACGTTCTCCTTGTTGAGGCGTTGCACGGCGCGGTCTATGGAAGCATGGGCCTTGCGCGGATTTTGGCGGTCTATGCTCGTGTGACCCACAGCCCACATGCACCAACCGAAAAACGGTATCATAAACAGTTCCTTCTTGGCAATGAAGCTGATATCCTCGCTTACGCCGACGTATATGATCGGGATGTCGAGCGCGCTTTGGTGGTTGGACATAAACACGTAGCGTTCTCCGGCAACGAGTTTATCCGCGCCCACGACCGTTACTTTTACGCCGCCTATCGCGAGTACCTGACGGTTCCAGTATCGCGCCAATTTGCGGGCCAGCTTGCGGGAGAATAGGACGGTAAGAAAAATTATCGGGCAGTACGCGACGGTTACGGCTACAACCGTAACGACGAATACGACGGTGTGCAGGGAGCGGAAAATTTTTGTGAAAAATCCGTTCTTCTTTTCCATAACGGGTTCATCCTTGTTTAACGTTAATCGATAAAAATCAATTTATTGTCTTGGCTATACGCACATTGTCATTTCCGACCAACGCGCGCAGTCTTCGCAACGCCTCGTTTGTCGGAGACATACTGATGTTCCCGGAGCGAATTTTGTAGACACTGTTGTCCGTCGTCGTTACGTGCATTACCAAATAACATTCCCCCGGAAATTCGCGGCAACAGGCGTTGATGTCATTGATTATGCGCGTGTCAAGTCCGTCGGTCGATATCGTTAGGTGTACGCTTTTAGCGTATGCGCTACGCGCCAAAGACAGCGGCGTGCAACCGTCCAAGCGCAGTTTCGGTTTGGGTTCGTTTCTATTCATGACGCTTCCGAACACCAGCACCATATTGTCCGGTACCAAAAATTCTTTGCATTTGTCAAACGCCTCCGCGAAAGCTATTGCCTCTATGGTGGCGTCTAAGGCCTCTAAAGTTATGAAGGCCATTTTTTTTCCGTTCTTTTGGACATGCGGCTTAACGGTCGTGATTAGGCCGCCTACGGTTACCTGCTCGCCGTCTTTTATGTTATTGAACTCCTCCGAGGCAATGTCGGCGGTGGCAAAGGCTTCCAAGTCGTCTCTGTACTGATCGATGGGATGACCGCTCGTGTAGAAGCCTAAAATCTCTTTCTCGTTCTGCAATTTGATGTTCAACGACCACTCAACGCCGTGCGGGAGTTGCGGTTCGGGCGCCGAGACGGTTTTCGCGTCGGACGCGCCTAACGCGTCGAAAAGATTTACCTGACCGGACGCGCGTTCCTTCTGACTGCCTGCGCCGTACTCAAGCGCCGACGCGACCGCGTCGATGTGCTGCGCCCGCGATCCGCCGAAGCAGTCGAGCGCGCCGGCGTAGATCAGCGATTCCAACGCCTTCTTGTTGACAATGCGGTTGTCGGTGCGTTTGCATATATCGAATATGGATGTGAACGCGCCGCCCTCTTGACGCGCTTTCAATATCGATTCGGCCGCCTTGCCTACGTTCTTGACGGCGGCCAATCCTATGAGTATGTTGCCGCCGTCGATGCCGAAATCGTAGTCGCTCCTGTTCACGTCGGGCGGCAACAGGCGTATACCCATCCGCTCCGCCTCGTTCCTTATTTTCAAAAACTCATCCATGTCACCGAGGTACGCTCCAAGATAGGCCGTCATGTACTCCAACGGATAGTGGGCTTTAAGGTAAGCCGTTTGGTACGAGAGATGCGCGTAGACTGCGGCGTGCGCCTTGTTGAAACCGTATCCGGCAAATTTTACGATTAGGTCGTACACCTCTTTCGCGATCTTCCTTTCTATCCCCTGCGACACCGCCCCCTCAATAAACTTGCCGCCCATCTCCTCCATTACGGCGGCCTGCTTCTTCCCCATAGCCTTACGCAAAATATCCGCCTGCCCCATTGTAAATTTTCCCATCGCTTGCGCTATGCGCATCACCTGCTCTTGGTAGATGATAACGCCGTAGGTCACGTTGAGTATGTCTTCGAGGCACGGGTGGGGATATTCGATTTTCTCCCTGCCGTACTTGCGGTCAATGAACATATTGATATTGTCCATAGGGCCCGGCCTATACAGGGCGACCATCGCTATAAGATCCTCTATGCCGCTCGGTTTTAATTTGCGTAAATAGTCCTTCATCCCGTTTGACTCAAACTGGAATACGCCGGTCGTCTCACCGCTGCCGAATAGGTCGAGCGCCTTTTGATCGCCGTCGGGCAATTTCCACAAGTCAATATCATTGCCGTGGTACTTTTTGACGAGACGCTGCGCGTCTTGGAGAACGGTAAGCGTGCGCAGTCCCAAGAAATCCATTTTGATAAGCCCGATCTTTTCGACGTAGTTCATGTCGAATTGAGTCATTATTTGATCGGAGTTCGACTGTTTGAAAAGCGGCGCCCAGTTCACAACCTCTCCGGGGGCAATAATAACGCCGCCGGCGTGCATACCCGGCTGACGCGTGAGGCCTTCAAGGACTGCGGCGTGGCGAAAAATGTTTTTGTAGGCGCCGTCGCCCATAACGGCGGCGGTAAGCTGGCTCTTACGGGTTTGGTACCTCTCAAAATCGTTCTTGTCGATTATCGCGGAAACAGGCGGTATGTCATTTCTCGGATTTCCGTCCCCGTCAACAAGCCCAAACGCGGCCGCAAGCGTATTTTCCGTTATCATCGCCGACAGTTTGTTCATCTCAGTCACCGAAAATCCGTTCACCCGCGCCACGTCCTTAACGACCATCTTGGCCTTCATGGTCCCAAAGTTTATGATTTGGCAAACAGCCTCGCGTCCGTACTTCTCAACCACATAGTCAATCAGCTTGTACCTGTCGCGGTCGGCAATGTCTATGTCGGCGTCGGGCATCGATATGCGTTCCGGGTTTAGGAAACGCTCAAAAATGAGATCGAATTTTATCGGGTCCACGTCCGTTATTCCTATGGCGTAGACGACCAAGCTCCCCGCCGCCGACCCGCGACACCCGACCATCACACCCGTCTCCCTCGCCTTGCGCACGAAGTCGTGGACTATAAGAAAATAGCCGGCGAAGTTCATACCGTTGATAACCCCCAGCTCGTACTCAAGCCTCTTCTCAAGCTCCGGCGTTACCTCCGCGTAGCGCGTTTTGAGACCGTTCCTCGCCAAGTACGATAGGTAATCCGCCGGATCCTTAAACCCTTCCGGAACCTCGACGGAGGGCAGTTGCGGTTCCACCGCGATATCCACATTGCAACGCTCCGCAATCTCAAGCGTATTCGCCATTGCCTCGGGAATGTCGGGAAAGAGCTTCGCCATCTCCTCCGGCGACTTGAAGTATACCTGGTCGGACGTAAACCTATAATGCTTTGGATTGTCAAGCGTATCTTGCGTCCCTATGCAGAGTAACATCTCGTGACTCAACGCGTCGTCGGCGTTCAGATAGTGGGCGTCGTTGGCCACTATAAACGGCACGCCCATCTCGCGCCCGAGCGCTATCAACCCTTTCATGGCCGTTTTCTCTTCGTCTATGCCGTGATCCTGCAACTCAAAATAAAAATTCTCTTTTCCGAATATGGCGATATGCTCTTCCGTCAATTTTCTCGCCCGATCCATATCCCCGCTGAGAATCGCCTGCGGAATCGCTCCGGCCACGCACGCCGACGTCGCGATTATCCCCTCGCCGTATTTACGCAAAACCTCCATATCAATCCGCGGCTTGTAGTAAAATCCCTCCAAATACCCGATGGTGGAAAGACGCATAAGATTCTTCCACCCAACGTTGTTCTTGGCGAGAAGGATAAGGTGGCAGTAGTGGCGCTCGTCGGCGGACTGCGTCTTGTCAAAGCGGGAATTGGGCGCTACGTAGGCCTCAAACCCGAGAATGGGTTTGATACCTTTTTTCTTGCACTCGGTAAAGAACTCCACCGCCCCAAAGAGCCCCCCGTGGTCGGTAATCGCTACTGCGGACATGCCGAATTCTTTAGTCCTCTTGACGAGGTCGCTTATCCTTATCGCCCCGTCAAGAAAACTGTATTCGGTGTGGTTGTGCAGAGATACGAAATTTTGGTTCATGCCGTTAATTCTTTTCCTCCGTTTTTTAAGAAAAATAATAAAAAGCTAAGGGGAAAATCAAAATCTTTAAAATCAAATAATAAAGTCAAATACGATTTTAATGGGAGGGCTACTGTAACAGCGCCGCACTGCGGCG
>LIUJ01000004.1 GCA_001462255.1 Fibrobacteria bacterium GUT77
ATCGGCGCGATAGGCCGCATAGACATGCCCAAGCCCCCGCACACTTTAGGGTTTACCAAGACGATGGAAATTTTAACGGGCAACACCGACGAGTACCGCCAACAATTCCGGGAGGCGGTGCTGACCGCGACGCCGGAGGATTTGAAGCGGGCGGCGGAGCGTGTGTTGTCCGCCAACGAGTCCGCCGTAACGGTGCTAGGTTCGTCGTCGGCGCTCGATAAGGCACGGTGGTCGGGGATAGAGTTCGAGACGGAAAAGTTGATTCCGTGAGTAATTTTTTTTAATAAAGATTGTGCGCTAACGGGTGAAAGAGCTTATATTATATTAATAGTGATTGGGTTAAGCGATGTGTAACGATAACGAAAGGAAGTTACCAGTGGGCCTAAAAAATCGTTTGTTTTTATTCAACAATCATGATGTGATATTGATACGTAGGGGCGACCGTCCCGGTCGCCCGTCTTCGAATCGACGGACGGCGCTGGCGATCGAGAACGATCGCCCCTACGGAAGCGAGTTATATGTTGACGTTAAAAATCGTTCGTTTTTCGTATTGCTTACACTGTTAACGGTACTGACGTTTACGGTGTCGGTAGCCCCGGTTTTTGCGCAAACTCATGACGACAAGGCCGTTGTGCGTTCTATATTGGAGAAGAACGGCTTAAAAGATATGTCCGTAAACGATATAACGGAGCTTAGCCGCGACGGTCGCGTTATCGTGCTGAACCTCAACAAGCGCGGTATTGACGGCGTCGGCCTCACCGCTTTTCCTAAGGAAATATTAAACCTCACCGCATTGCGGGGGCTCTTCCTTAAGGGCAACGCGCTTAGGGAAATTCCGGACGAGATAGGCAATTTGACCGATTTGATCGAACTCAACATCGCCGATAACATTGATTTGGGCAAACTCCCACCCGGAATAGGCAACCTGAGAAACCTCAAAAAACTCGACATTCGCTACTGCGGACTGACTGACCTTCCCCCGCAAATAGGCAACCTGAAGAATCTCGAATTTTTGCAAATGTGGGGGAACTATTTCGTTGATTTGCCGTACTGCATTACCGAGCTCACAAGTCTCAAAGAACTCTATCTTAAAAATAACAAATTGGCGAATGTACCGTACGATATTATAAAGATGGACAACCTCAAATACATAGACGTCCAGCTGAACTACCTATGCAACGTCTTACCTGACGTCGACACATGGCTGATGAGCCGGGATAGGAGATACAAGGATCACCAGTATTGCGACAATGTGAAGAAGTGATAATGTGCCGGTGGCGCTGATAATTATGCTACGGCGGCTTTCTCGACGAATTGGTCGAGTGGGACGGGTTTGCCTTTCCTAAATAAATTTAAATCCACCACTGGGGTAAAGTGCCCCAACAATCCTGATTCTTTATTTATAGTAATATATCCGTTACCACCTATATGCGTTTTGATGTTATCGGGATCGTATGTAGGAGGCATAAAGACAAACCCCCAAAAATCCCCAAAATCCTTACAACCTCTTGGTTGAGTAAGCCCTTGCACTTTTGCCGCGCTATTTGCTTTAGAGTATGCTTCGAACAATGTCATTTTAAGCCTCCTTGTTTTTTACAGCGTTTTTTATGGCGTCGGTTGGCTTTAAATTGTCAAGCCTACCGAATATTAGCGACAACGGTTTCATCATATAAAAATAAATTTTCGCATCATCTATGCCATTTTGCCCATCAACGAACATAACGCGCCCTTGAACTACCTCAGCCGAAAAAAAATGACCAAATTCCACTTCTTCTTCCCAATTGCCAAAGACAGTACCTCTTGCGCCCTCTCCCCATTGCAACATCGCCTGTTCAATTTCTGCTACAACATCCGCTGTTGTTATGTTTAAAGGTATTTGCGGCGTAAAGCCTTCAAACAGACCTCTCCAATCAGCTATCTCCATTTCTTTTCGTGGATTAGCCTCTACATCAAACCCACGGCGGCGCATTTCGTATGCTACTACACAGTTTCCGCAGTTATGCGTATACCCGTGCAAGCCGCTCCCGAAGTTAGGATTCACCGCCGCCAAGTCCTCTTGAACGCTATGCTCGCCGTCTATTTGCGCAAACACGAAACCGCCTCCCATGCTTTAAATATACCTCTTTTCACGCCGAAACGCAAGTATTTTTTTAGTTCACCGATTGCCCATTATGCCTAATAATATACATTACGGGCGGACACCTCCGACCTTTTTGTCCCCGATTACGATTTTTGTCCTTGTTAATTCCCCCAAATATTATATTGATTGGGTAGTGCGGCTTGATTTGATAACCATATAACATTTCTTGACGGGAGGGTTTTATGCGCGTTTTTGTGCGTAATGGATGGGTTTTGTTGGCGGTGATGGTGGCTATTGGGGTGCGGATGGGGATGGGCGCAACAACAGCAAAACTACACGGGTAACGGCGGCAAGGGGATAAGCCTTACGGTCTACGTCCCGCAATCGACCGGACTTACGAAAGAACAGAGCTACATACCGGCACTGGTGCAGGGCGAGTTTGTCAGCAACTTCTCAAACTACTCCGCTATTTCCATATTGGACTGGGAACGCTTGGACGACATATACACCAAACTTATTGATGAAGCTTACGACGATAAGGCGGAGGCCAAACAAGACGTGGTATTGGGACGCTTGGCGCCAACGAGCCACTTTTTGACCGGGAACATCACCAAGACGGCGACTGGCTACAATATAAAGATGAACATTACCTCTACCGCCGATAAAATGACGGTTGCCACGTACTCCGGGACGTTTAATTTTGCGGAGTTGGATAATCTGACCGGTATCAGGAAAGCCTCGTTGGAACTGCTTCAAAAGGTTGGCGTAACGCTAACGGAAAAGGCGCAAATGGAGCTCGCGGGGGCGGCGACGGCAAACCAAGTGTCGGCGCAGACGGCGCTCGCGAAGGGCGTCACGGCGCAGAGGGCGGGAACGGAGGTGGCGGCGCTTAGTTACTACTACCAAGCGGCGAGCTTTGACCCGGCGCTTAAAGAGGCTGTGAAGAGGTCTTCGGTTATGGCGGCTAACATATCGAGCGGAAATATTGGGGCGGATTTGCGGAATGATATTATGTGGCGGAAGAAGTGGGTGGAGCGGCTTAAGGAGACGGAAGAATCGGTTAGTGAGATTATTAAAAAGGCAAATGCCGCCGACCTACCGTTTACGTTAATCTATTATACGGACATTAAAATGGGAAAAGTCAACTATCAAATGGAAACCGCGGATTTTAACATAACGATGCGTATGACGGCAAATTCGGCATGGTTTACCGCGTTGGAGCAAACTCTTAGGGCGGCGGATCAGGCAACACAGGCGGTGTTGGAAGGACTGAATACCACGAATAGGAAAAATGAGTGGGGATTGTCAAATTGGCCGCAAGTGGGTGTGTCCAACACAAATCCATTTGCGTCGGGTTCGCGGAAGAGGTACGATATTAGTTTGGCGTTTGAGTTGGTAAATCAACAAGGTTTGGTAATTGGTAAAGAGGCTTTCAGACTAGCCGATATAGGTTTCAATATTGAGCGCCAAAATAGCCGGTTTACCGTTGGGAGTATAGGAGGAAACGGTTATTATGAAGTAAACTTCAAAGGAGTTAAGGCTGACAATATCAGCGACAACCTGACTATCCGTGTCGCGTCTGTAAATGGAGCGCCGCCGGAGAATGCGCGGTTTGCGATAATGACGGCATTTGAAAAATTACCGCCGTTAACGGATACTAGGGATGGTAAAAAATACAATATAATTAAAATAGTCGGTAAGACGTGGATGGCGGAGAATCTGAATTATCAGCCGACATCCGGTAAATCTTGGTGTTATGGGAATGATAATTCCAATTGTAACAAATACGGTCGGTTGTACGATTGGAACACTGCGGTGAGCGTTTGTCCTGTCGGGTGGCATTTGCCCACACGTGGGGAATGGGAAGATTTGGTAAGTTTGGCCGGTGGCGGCAAAGTAGCCGGTAAAGGTTTGAAAGCGAAAAGCGGTTGGAATAATAATGGCAATGGTACGGATGATTACGGCTTTTC
>LIUJ01000005.1 GCA_001462255.1 Fibrobacteria bacterium GUT77
ACACTTCTTGTAACAGACCCAAAACTAACGCGGGCCCGAACCTTTCTTGGATTTTTTTCTTTGTCATCTTTACCGGGAAATAATAGCCCATTGTATAACTGTAAATAATTCGGGTTTTCCGTAAGTAGTATTCCATTGGGAATTGAGACCAACGATATTCTTTCTAACGGCTGTCCTCGTTTTGTACTTGTGAGTCCGAGCATTGCATATACCGGTTTTAATACAATATGAACTACCGGAACTACAGTTCCGTCACTTAATACAAAGATTGGCGGAATAGCACAGTGGAAAGGGTGGGTTGTTCGCTGACCCTCTGCTGTCATAATGTCATTTATTACGCCATAGCTTTTATTATCCCATTTTCCGTTGCCTGATATTTGATTGTGCGACATTACTGTATGATCTTGATCATCTCTAGGGCCAACAGATTTTATATCAATAAATAACCATACAGAATCGGTAATATTCAGTACTGTATGTAATTGCCTACCAGAAATAATATAACGATCATCTGGACCTGTCGGCAATCCGGTATCTGTTACTTGAAAACGATCGCCCAAAAATCTCGAAATCTTTGGACAAAGCACATGTTCCCCTACTTCTATCCATGGATATTGATCACCTATTGGCTGTCTTCCGCGTTCATCCGGCGGATAGTTTTGCCAAAACGGATACAAAAATGACGCTTCATCATAATCACGCTTTATTTCATCGTGATTTTTCATAATAAATTCAGATAAAACATCCATACAAAAATGTTCTATCCGAATCAATTTCTCCGGATTGTTTATAAAAAAATGCCTTGATTCATTATATCGCATGAATTGTTCTTCACGATATTGATTAAACAACATACCCTCCACGTTAATTTTTATTGAATGACGGGTTAACATTAATGTCAATTGGCAACTAAAACCGCGAGCGCCTCATCAATCAACATGATGGGAATATCCTCGCGTATAGGGTACAGATACTTCCCGTCCTCGCGCAATAAGCCGCCGTCTATCGCCTCTTTGACGGTCGCCCCGTTGCGGGTGAATACGCTTCCGGCCTTGATACCGTCGTTGATCTTCTTAACGGCGTCGGCGTCGATGAGGGAAACGCTTTGCTTCGTCTCCGGGCAGCAGAGAATTTCTATTAGATTTTTGTCTACCATTTTTTCCCCTTTTTTTGTTGATGTCTAAAATTGCTTCGCTTCTCGCAATTTGTTTGTCTCGGCAAAACTAATGACGGTCATTGCGAGCGAAGCAATCCATAATTATTAAATATCCTTTAATTCTTTACGCACGCCTTAACCGCGTCGCACACGACTTCCATCCCACGCTCGATGTCTTCTGCCGGCGTGTTGGAGAAGGCCAAACGCAGGCAGTTGTTCTTCTTTCCCGCCGGATCAAACGCGGAGCCGATTACGAACGCCGTTCCGCCCTCAAACGCTTTTTGGAAGACATCGGAGGAATCCATGTACTCCGGTAGCGTTACCCAAATATAGAATCCGCCTTTGGGTGTCGTCCAACTTACCCCTTTGGGCATCAATTCCGCGAGGCTGTTCAACATTATTCCGGCGCGGCGCTTGTAGGCGACGCGCAAGCCTTCCAAGTAATCGGGCATCTTGCCTTTGGACAGGAATTCCGCCGCTAACACCTGGGTGAACGTCGGGGAGCAGGCGTCCATCGATTGCTTGGCTAATTGGCACTTATCAATTATTTCAGGCGAAGCGCAGAGCCAGCCGAGGCGCATTCCGGGGCCGAAAATTTTGGCGAACGAGCCGGTGTAACAGATATTTATGGAGTGGTTCGACATCGACTTCATCGTCGCGGTCAGCGGTTTGTCGGCGGCGTCGAAATACAGCTCGCCGTAGGGATCGTCTTCGAGCAGGATTATGTCGCGGCCCTTTAGGGCGTCTAAGAGTTGACGCTTGCGGTCTGCCCCGTAAATTATCCCGGCGGGATTGTGGAAGTAGGGCGTTAGGTAAAGTATCTTGGCCTTCTTACCGAGGCGGTCGAGCGTTTTTAAGAGTTCGGGGACGATTATACCGTTGTTGTCCATCGGCACGCCTACCGTCTCCGCGCCATAAGACTTGAACGCGGCCAACGCCCCGATGAAACTGGGGTACTCCGTGACTACTACGTCGCCGGGGTCGAGGAAAACTTTTGCGACGAGGTTTATGGCCTGCTGGGCACCGGTGGTTACGATTAGCCCTTGGTCTTTCGTGCTTATACCCTTAGACTCCAAATACCGTCCGATCTCCGCGATAAGCGGTTGGTAGCCTTCTGTGGCCCCGTACTGCATGGCCGTGCGCTTGGCGCTCGTCGACAACGCCCCGTAGAGATCGTCGACGATATCGACGGGAAGCAGCGACGTCCCCGGGGAACCGCCGGCGAAGGAGATTAGGGACGGGTCGCCGGCGAGCTTCATTATCCGGCGGATCTCGGAAGAGCGCATGCCTTGGGCGCTTTGAG
This sequence comes from Fibrobacteria bacterium GUT77, assembly GCA_001462255.1. Lineage (GTDB taxonomy): Bacteria > Fibrobacterota > Chitinivibrionia > Chitinivibrionales > Chitinispirillaceae > GUT77. The sequence goes on from LIUJ01000005.1 coordinate 2,460, forward strand.
AGAACGATGGCGTCATAAGAACCTTCTTGTTATGTTTGGTCAATCGCGAATAATTAAACAAATTCACCGTATAAATATATATTTTTGTAACTATGAACCCCAAAATTATTTTCAAACGGTTTTTGGAGCAAACTTTCCACAATCGCGCCGAGGCGCTTTTGGGGGCGTTTGAGCGGTACCACGCTTGGCTCGTGTCCGAAAACGATAAGATTAACCTGTTTTCACGACAGATGGACACGGACGATATATGGACGGTGCACTTTTTGGACTCGCTACTGTCAACAAAATATGTGGATTTCGGCGGGCGTAGCGTATTAGACTTCGGGACGGGCGGCGGACTGCCGGGGATACCGCTTGCCATTGTCTACGGGGACGCGACGGTCACGCTGTTGGACTCGAAAAAGAAGAAGGTCGCGGCGGTCAGGTCGGCGGCGGAGACGCTTGGGCTTGAGAATTGCCGGTTCGTCGATCAACGTATTGAGGATATCGTCGAGCAAGGCGGCAATTTCGACATAATAGTTTCCCGTTCCGTAAAAATCGAGCCGGCTTATAAACCGATACTGCTACGCCTGCTAAAACCGGACGGGAAAATCGTCCTCTATAAAAGCAAAATTCTCGACGATGCGTATCAATTCGACAACGTGGAAATTTTTGAAGCGGAGGCGGCGGAACTTGGGCTTGGCGAGCGGAGGATTGTTGTGGTTCGCGAAGGGATGGGTTGGGCGAGGAATTAATCGTCTTTTACGCAACGCACCGAAAAACCGCTATCCTTGGGGCTGTCTTGCCCGCTAATGTGGTCGTTGGAGCAGTACATGCCACGACAATATGCATATTTGAACTTGCCTTTTTTGCCCTTGTACTCCGTAGATGTCCACCAATAGCCGCCGTCGCCGCCGTTGCAACAAAAATTATCGTGGTCGCCGCCGAAACGGTCGCCGCCGGGTAAAGCCGAGAATCCGTAGTCGTCGGTACCGTTACCGCTATGCGTACTATCTTCAACTTCTTCATCTTCATCGTCGTCCCAATCGATGTAATCGTTCCACCCGCTTGTCGATTTCAACATCTTACCGGCCACATCCATGCCGCCTGCCGCCTGACACATATTATCCCACTCCACACAAGACGGCAGGTGCCATCCCGCCGGGACAGCCGCTTTCGCCGCCTCCCAATTATACAATCTACCGTAAGTTATACCGTTGGCAGGGTTGTTGTCATACCACCACGACCCTTCCTCCGTCTCAAAATTCAAATTCTGCGCCATCCATATCTTACCGTCCGGCATCTTAACGGTCCTATAAACCTGACCGTCCCTTTCATCGGTAAACGTCCCCACCTCCGCTGTGCCCATAATTCCCCTTTTTAAGACAGTTTGATTACTATTGATGCCCACCCATAACATATATTAATATAATATTTACGGAAAGATAATGTAAAATTTATTGAAACGGGCGAACGACAGAAAAACCAGCCTCCCGACCGACCCCCGCCGTCGCGTCGGTGGT
>LIUJ01000006.1 GCA_001462255.1 Fibrobacteria bacterium GUT77
TTTATCTCGGCGAAAGCCAATGACGGTCATTGCGAGGAGCGAAGCGACGAAGCAATCCAGATGACAAAGCAATAGCGCCTCGCGTAGCGTGTCGCGATTTTTTTTCGCGGCGTTACGCGTTAATGAGATTTTGAGGTTGTCGCGAAATGGGCGTAAAAAAGCACTCCATCGGTTTTTAACCGATAGTTTACGCGATATTCGCGATAATCTCAATTTTTGACCGAGGGTAACAAGACGAAAGGCATGACGAATGAAGGAGGGTTTTGCTTCCAAAGCACCGAAATTACGGGCGTTTTGGGATACTGCCGCCTACACTCTCATGGCCCCGCGCGAGTACCCGGGTCAACTAAACCGATACGTCTACTACCGCCAGCGTCCAAGGGACTGCCTCCTTTTTTTAAGTGTAAATGGCCCGCCGCGCTTAATGTTTCGCGATGTGTGCCGTAAAATCCATATCAAATATAGTATATTTTTTTCGGAAAATCAATAGAAAAAAATAAAAAAATTTACTGTGAGGAAAAGGTAATAACCGCATTATAAATAAACTATTTTGCGGATGAAATAAAACAATCTATCTCCCAATCAAAACCCTCTCATTCAAAACAACGCCGTTTGCCCGCAACCTGACTATGTACAACCCCGCCGCGAGTCCGTCGGTGGCCATACGCTCTCTATGCTCCCCCGCCTCCCTAACCGAATTGGCCGCCGTCCTCACCCTACCGCCTTTCATATCGAACAACTCCAACCGCACGCGTCCCGCGTCCCTTAGCGAATAGCTGATACCGATTATCCCACCGGCGCCGCCAACCGCTCGCAACGAATAAGCGCCGCCACGCCCCGTGTCAATCGCTTTAACGGACGTCATTCCGCCGCTTCCATTCCCGTCTCCGACAACAGCTACGTCCGGTATCGGAGGCGGAAAGTTCATGTCGCTCGCTATGTAGTAGCCGGGGTGGGGCGGCTGGTTGTACGACGAATTTTGCCACGCCACGGCAACCCTATACACCGGGTCGTGCATCATCGTAACCAATCTATGCGTCGTCGTACTCGTTGTGGTATATACGCGAACCGCGTCAGTGCCCGCCGCTAATATGACCTCCTCACGCCAGTCGCCGAAAATGTCGGCTTGTAGCACCGGGTTGGACTTTGTGCCGTTGACGGAGCCCGCGCCGTAGGCCGTTAGCAACCGCGAACCCTGATTATTCTTAACACTCCACTTTGTGATTTGATTGCCGTCCAAAAGTTCGCGGCTTAGATCGCCGTTCCACCAAACGATGTGGTTGCATACGGCAGTGTTGTTGCCGTTGTTCGGGAGACTGCCCACAACATTGCCGGATACGTCATAGAGCCCCATACCGCCCGCCGCCCAAAACTTGAATCCGGGCACCGCGGGATCGAGTTCAGCGGCGTTGGCGCGGCCTACGTCCGTGTCCGCTTTAGGCACGTTGAAGATTTGCTTGCCGTCGCCCGCTTGTCTCAAGAGAACGCCGTGCCCCGTACTCTTATCCTCGTGCGGCATGAAGATTTGCGGCGTCGGCATCCCTTTTATCATGTGGGCCACGTGCAACGCGTCCCCGTGACCCCACCCCGTCGTGTGCTTCCCCTTGCCGTCGGGGCCGATAACGGCGGCGCCGGTAATTATGGAATGCTTTCCGCTGTTGTCAACATCCGCGACGCTCAACTGGTGATTGCCCTGACCGGCGTAAGAAGCGTTGCCCGACGTTCCCGAATCAAATCGCCAGCGCTCAGTTAGTCGGCCGTTGCGCCAGTCCAACGCGAGGAAGGTCATTCGCGTGTAGTAACCCCGCTGAAACACCGCGGAGGGACGCTCCCCGTCCAAGTAGGCTACCGCGGCGTTGAAGCGATCAACTCGATTGCCGTAGTTATCGCCCCAGTTACCGACCGTACCGCGAGTCGGCCAATAATCTATAGTAGCCGATTCCTTTCCCGTAGCCCCGTCAAAAACGGTTATGTATTCCGGGCCGGAGAGGACATACCCGTCTGAATTACGATACGCCGTAGTGTGGTTGGCGCCCGCCGCCGGACCCATTTGGATATACGCCCCGGCGCCGTCCTTTGTGCCCGGCGCGGTTTTCACCATCATTTCAGCCTTTCCGTCTCCGTCAAAGTCATATACCAAAAATTGCGTATAATGCGCTCCGGCCCGAATATTTTGCCCTAAGTCAACGCGCCATAATCTCGTACCGGTCAATGTGTAAGCGTCAATCAGCGCGTTATCGGTAATTCCCGGCTGCGAATTGTCCTTAGCGTTGTCCGGATCCCACTTAATCACAATTTCGTACACCCCGTCGCCGTTCAAATCGCCCACGCTGCCGTCGCCGGGAGAATACGTCCCGCCTTGAGCGCCCGTAGGCGGACGTTGCAATTGAATGTTGATGTATCCGGCGGACTCACCGCTTTGATTGTTGGAATTAGGCCCGTCCGTATTATTGATAACAATCGCCGAGGCGCTTGCCTCCAGTTCGACGCCGTTCGCCGCGATTGCCTTGACGGTATAAACGCTGTTCTGCGCCGCGTCGGCGTCGGTATAAACGGTGGCTCCGACAACCGGCGAGGCGTTGAGTTTTGTCGTCCCGCGATAGACGTTAAAACCGGTGGCGTACGGTTCGTTGGCAAGCAACCGCCAAGACAAATAATAACCCTGACCTACGCGAACGGCAATCAATCCGCGATTGAGGTTTTCGACTTGCATCGTGCCGGCATACACCGGCACGACGGATTGTAACAATAACGGTAACAACAAAGCGGTTATGGCAGACGCTTTGAACAATCTCTTCATAATGAACCCCGCACGGTCATTCTAACCGTTCCCCTCCAACCGTCCGCGCCGCTCGCCTTTACTAAGTACATTCCGCCCGGCAGGTTTTTCATTCTCACGACATGGTCGCCGCGCGTCAAGTTTATAGTTCTGATTTTGCTTCCGCGTAAGTCAAAAATCTCCACCTTTCCGGCCCGCGCCAAGCGCAACCGCAACAAGCGGTCGGACACGCGTATAAACGAGGCGGCGGCCTTATTCGCCGCGGTACCGCGATTCGGTTTCACCGACACTATATCGTCGTTGAAGCCTAAGCAGTAAACGTCCTTGAGCCAAAGTTCGCCAACGGTACCGTCCGGCGCCTCATTATGCCACGTCAGGTCGGTAACCCTGAATTTGTTCTGCGGCACCGCCACTGCCCAACTCGGTTGCCTAAAGTATCCCCACGGAACCGTAACTTCCGTCCAGTTGCTCGCCGTGTCGGAGTGTATGAAGTTCTCGTGATAGGCGTAGTCCTCGACGTCGTTCTGTTGGGCGCGAATCCAATGGGCGCTGCCTTTGTATGTGTAGCTTACGCCGTATTCGCACTTATACAGCCAATCGACGCCAAACCCGGCTCCGACATAAGGGGTGTATTCATAATCTCCCTTTATCAGCTTGTATGTAAGATGCGCCGTCCCGTCCTCAACGCTTACCGACGCGGTGCTATCGGTGGTTGAATAACTGTACATAGCGTCATCCTCCGGTAGCGGTATCAGCTTCTTTTCGCCTTTGAACTCCGGCAGTACCGGTTTTGTTGACGAGTATGTAGTATCCTCGCCGGTCAACCATTTGTAAATGTAACGGCCGTGCGCCGTCATCATTCCGGGACTTATCCAGCTGTCAAGGTCGTTAATGTCGTAGAACAACGGATTTCCGATATTTGTCCAATAGTCCAACACGTTATAGTCGCTCGCCGTGACGCCCCACGCGCATGAGGATATTTTGTTGGAATCGAGGTAGGCGTGCCACTTGTCGGTTTCGACGAAGTTTGAGGCGCCTTTCTCCGTGGCGTCGTTTGTCCCCCACTCGCTTACGAAGACAGGGAAACCGGCGTTGAGCGCGCCCTGCACGACGGATCGGTAGGTCGTGCCCGCCGGGCTGAAGTACGGTTTGGTGCCGATTCTGTGCGCGTCGGCGTAGAAGTGGAAAGTGAACGCGATATTGCCCTCCGGGTCGGTAGGCGGGTCGAGGGCGGCAATATTCGTCTCCGTATCCCAGTGGGGCGATCCGACCAATATCAGGTTCTTGAATCCGGCGTCGCGTATCGCCTTTATCACCGCGTTTGAATAGGCCTTAACCTCCGCCCATGTAACGTCGGCTTCCGGTTCATTAAATATCTCAAAGATTACCGCCGGATCATTACCGTATCGACCGGCGAGATCCGGACTTGTAAAGAACTCTATGGCCTTCGCTTGTACGGCCGGTTCGTGGGCGTTGTGCGCGTGCCAATCGACAATCGCGTAAACTTTTTTGGCAATCGCGGCGTCAACCACCGTCTTGACCCGCGCCCAATTTTCCCCCGGTTTTTCAATATAACCGCCGGAAACGCCGGTAACTTTGCCGTTCCCGTCCACCTTGCTGAAATCTATCCCCAAAGGCGCCCTTATAATCTGCGCTCTCCAGCCGTCGACAAGGGCGTTTACGGTCTCCTTAATGAAGAACTTGTCGCTACCCCACCCGGCCACGCTCCATTGCATACTTGGGCCTTTAAGCTGTACGGCGTTCCCGCCGGAGCGCTCGCCGACTATTTTATTGCCGCCGGCGTAGAGACGGCCGTATTGCTCAACCGGGGCGGCGGATTGGGCGTACAGCGCGGATACAGCGGATATGGCGGACACGAACAGTACCCTGGCGGCGGTGGAAAACCATCGTTTGTAGATACGGGACATAGCGGTACTCCTTCCTTCTTTGAAGAGATTTTATGTGTTGGAATCACGATATTATAAATATAGATTGCGTAACTTCAGCAACCTTTTCCGGTTTCACGCATAAGCTATAATCGCGTATCATTTGCTCATTTAACGTTATGGCTCACCACCTCCAAAATCATATCGAGCAAAAACTTATCCATCGCAGAATCCATCAAATCAACATCCCTTGCGTACTTTGCCATAACCGCCGGAGGCATATTCAATTTACCGTATAGATACGGATTAAGCGCATCGTGCAAACCGTTTGTATATCCATCAAGCATCTCCTTCTCCGTGTCACGGCTACCTTTCGTTAGCTTGTTACGGTAAACGTCATCGCTTTGCGTTTGCAGAAGTTTTATATCTGCGTCGGACATTGGTTCAAAAGTAGACATATTTAGATAATATACCGCTTTCCCCGCCGGATTGCAAACTTTTTTCAATTTTTTCAAACGCCCACGGGATCTATCCGTTTTATAATAAAACCCGGATTTTCAAAAAATTTTTCGACCCG
>LIUJ01000007.1:0-2491 GCA_001462255.1 Fibrobacteria bacterium GUT77
GGTTACGCCGAACGGCCCGTGCAGCTGTTCGCCGAGGGGACGGGCGGCAAAGTCGCGGAAAATGGAGACGTAGTTGCCGCACACGTTTATAGCCATAGCCACTACGTTCACGATCATAGGGCCGCGGCTGTGGCCGTAGGATCGGATGATCGTGGCAAGGATCATATTTATAGCGACAAAGACGGATCCGGCGCTGTATATTACGAAGTAATCCATGGCGTAGGCGTGCACGCCGGGGGCGAGCTTGAAGAAGCCTATAACGAGCGACGCGCCGAGGCATAGCACGGCGCTAAGCAACACGGAGAATACGCCGAGAAGGGCGATGCTCCCCTGCGCCACACGCCCGGCCGCCTCTGTGTTACGCGCCCCAAGATTCTGTGAAATCAAAATACTCGCGCCGGAAGCCACCATAAGGTACAGCAGGTTTATGAAAAAAACTAGATGGTTTATCACTCCGGTCGCCGCGACGGCCTCCTCCGCGTAGTAAGCGAGCATGAAGACGTCGGCGCTGGTAATTGCGACGCGGATGATGTTCTCAATCATTATCGGCCACGCGAAGTGCATTAACGGGAGGTTCACGTGGGCGTTTTTATTGATGTCGGCCCCGGTATTTACGTTCGCGCCGATTTTAGTATTGATGTCGGTATTAACACCGATAGACACGTCGGCGTCCAACGGTATGTCGGCTTCCGTGGGGATGTCGGCCAAATACTCCGACGTGTGCAACTGCGGTTGCGGCTGATTTTCGTCTGATTGCATGGAACCCTATCGTCCTATTCGTTTACATTACCCCTTAAAATAATAAAAATCACGGCGCCGAATCGAAATTTTATTTTGTTCTTCCGGCCTCACCCATTAATTATATTTATATGGATCTATGCCATTTCACTTTATCAATGAGAGGAATTAGACAAATTTATGAAATTTACGATGATTACGGACATAAGCGGCATGGTAGAGTTCATTAACTTTGATTTAGTGGTCAGAGCTAACTTCGAGGAGTGTTTCGTCGAAGACGAAACCCGGTTGCCGCAAGCAAAGATGTGTTTGACGTCATGCGACGGTTTTATGCTATCCCTTAATATCTCTCTCGAAGAGAAGAAACGCTTGGAATCGTTGTTGGGCAAAACCTAACAACAAACGATATATGCCCGATACAGTTGATACCGTAAGCACAGCCGACACGGCCGACGACGAAACGCGGGAGATTGACGCCTCCGTTGTAGCCGCCGTTGCCGAGGCCGTCCAAACCGACTCCGCGGGTAGCGACATTCCGACCGCGCGGGAAACCGACGACGGCGCGGACGCCGAGGTTGAGGCCGATCCGTTCGCCGACCTCACGCCGCTCGTGGATGGTAAACGGTGGATTGAGTTGCGCCGTGAGCTCTCCTCCATGCCGCCGCCGGAGGTAGCCGATTTTGTCAGCCGTCTCTCCGGCATGCAACGCACGCTCGTGGTGCGCTTTCTGCCGCGCTACTGCGCCGCCGACGTCTTCTCGGAGTTGCCGCTATCCATCCAAGACGAAATACTGACCGACCTGACCAACACAGAGATACGCAACCTGCTCTCCGATCTCGACCCGGACGACCGCGCCGCGCTCATGGACGAGATGCCGGCCTACATGACCCGCAAGCTACTCAACCTTCTAAGCCCGCAGGATCTAAAGCTCACCCGCGAACTGCTCGGCTACCCGGAGGGTAGCGTAGGCAGGATCATGACGCCCAACATCGTCTACGTCAAGGAGCGCTGGACGGTTCGCGAGGCCATGGAGCACATACGCACCTTCGGGCGCGACAGCGAGACAATCAACATAGTTTACATTACCGACTCCGCGGGACGGCTCATAGACGACATAACCCTAAGCGAACTCATCATGGCCGATCCTAAGAAGGAGATACAGGAGATCATGGACTACAACTTCATCGCGATCTCCGCCACCGAGAGCCAAAAGAAGGCCGTGGAGATGATTAGAAAATACAACTACTTCGCGCTACCCGTCGTAGACTCCGCCGGAGTTATCGTGGGAATCGTTACCATAGACGACCTAATGGACATAGCCGACACCCAGGCGACGGAGGATTTTCATAAAATCGGCGCCATCAGCGTTATGCCGGAAGACGGTCCCATTGAGGATCTGAAAGAGGCCCCCGCGTTTCTATTATATAGGCGGCGTATTGTGTGGCTCGTGCTGTTGGTCTTCATAAACGTCTTTTCCGGTGCGGCGCTCTCCTTCTTTGAGGACACCATCTCCGCGAAAACGGTATTGGTCTTCTTCCTAACCTTATTAATCGGCAGCGGCGGCAACACCGGTTCGCAATCGGCGACGCTGATGGTTCGCGCCCTCGCCACCGGCGACGTGAAGATGAAGGACTGGGGCAAGATGCTTTTTAAGGAGTTGTCGGTAGCCGGCGCCTTAGGCGGCGTGATGGCCGGCGCCGTCGCGATATTGGGGGTCTTCAGGGGCGGCAAAAGCGACGGCCTAAAACTCGCT
>LIUJ01000007.1:2571-3275 GCA_001462255.1 Fibrobacteria bacterium GUT77
GCCGGCGCCTTAGGCGGCGTGATGTCCGCGGCCGTGGCCGTACTTGGCGTGTTCCGAGGCGGCAGGGAAGACGGGATCAAACTCGCGATCACCGTGGCGCTGTCGATGTTCATGATAGTGATAGCCGGAAGTCTTATAGGGATGTCGTTGCCGTTCATTCTCAAAAAGTTTAAAAAAGACCCCGCCATGGCAAGTTCCCCGCTCGTGGCGAGCGTCGCGGATATCGTTGGGGTATTGATATACTTTTCTGTGGCTTCCGCCGTCTTCAAAGTCTGATTTTCCCTACACTAAGGCGTCCACGGCCTTTGTAAACGAGTGGCAGAGGTCTTCGATTACCGGTTCGGTGTTGTAAAATCCGTTGGCTACGCGTTGTCTGATTTCGAATAGGAAGGACAGGCGCTCCGGAGGCAATCCCTCCGCGAGCCGCTCGGCCACGTTGCGGACGCGTTTTGACCTTTTGCGGACGCCGCCTGCGGCTACAATGGGCGCTATAGGTTGCATATTTCGGCCTTCCCTCTTCCCGTTTCCGCGATTGTGCGTTCGAACAAAAAAACGCGGACAGCGGCCCACAGCCCCCGTCCGCCAACACCCGTCCGCACCTATGCCTACGCCATAAAAACCGGCCCCGGCATAGTCTGCTATCGCCGTAAAATCGCGTCCATGCGCCGAAAAAAAACCTGAGGCTCCCTCCCCATATTCACGAC
>LIUJ01000008.1:0-3127 GCA_001462255.1 Fibrobacteria bacterium GUT77
ATCGGAGCGGTAAAAAGTTGCAAAAATTTTTATAAATCAGTCCCAATTGTGCCAAACGTTCTGTACGTCGTCGTTGTCTTCGAGAACGTCCAACAACGCCGTCATCTTTTTTATTTGCTCCTCGTCCGCAAGCGCGGTGTAAGTGGACGGCACCTGTTCCGCGCCCGCGGACAGGACTTTGTAGCCTTTCTTGGCAATCTCTTCCGAAACGGCGGCGGTCTTGTCGGGTTCGCAGTAAACTTCTATAACGCCGTCTTCAAAAGCGTAATCTTCCGCGCCGGCTTCGATCGCGTGTTCCATAAACGCGTCGGAGTCGATCGCGTTATCCTCGTTATCGACCGCAATCACGCCTTTCTGCGAGAACATGAACGCGACGCAACCGGTCGTCCCCATGTTGCCGCCGTACTTGTCGAAATAATGGCGAATCTCGCCGGCGGTGCGGTTGCGGTTGTCGGTCAGGCAGTCCGCCATAACGGCGATGCCGCCCGGTCCGTAGCCCTCGTACACGCAGTTCTCGTAATCGTTCTTCTCGCCGCCGCCCTGCGCTTTTTTAAGCAGCCTGTCTATGTTGTCGCCCGGAATGTTGTTCGAGCGGGCTTTCGCGATCAGTTCGCGAAGCTTCGTGTTCGCGTTCGGGTCCGCGCTTCCGTTCTCGCGAACGCATACCAATATCTCGCGCGAGATCTTCGTGAAAATCTTCGCGCGCGCGCCGTCTTTCTCGCCTTTCTTGCGCTTAATCGTTGACCATTTGGAATGTCCCGACATGTTAAACCTCCTATGCTTTAAACCCGCTTTTCAGCCCGACTATCTCGTTCCACACGCCCGCGTGCTTCGAGTCAAGGCAGAAGTAGCCGTTGCGAACAAACTGGTACCGCTCGCCGACTTTCGCCGATTCGAGCGACTTTTCAAGCTTCACGCCGCAAAGCTTAGCGAGCGACTGCTTGTTCAGGTGACTGTCAAAATCGGATTCGCCCGAAACTTCGAACACATTCTCGACCGCGAACAGCCGATCGTACCGCATAACCGCGCTTTCAACGCAATGCTCGGCCGACAGCCAGTGAATCGTGCCTTTAATCTTGCGCCCGTCCGCGGGAACGCCGTTCCCGGTTTCGAGGTCCGCCGTGCACAAAAGCTCAACTATCTCGCCGTTCTCGTCGCGGACTGCTTCGTCGCACCTTATAATATACGAGTTCATCAGCCGCACCTCGAACCCGACTTTGAGACGATGAAACTTCGGCGGCGGGTTCTCGGAAAAGTCGCCGCGCTCCACATAAAGCCGATTCGTGAACGGCAGTTCGCGCGTTCCCGAATCGGGCGACTGCGGGTTGTTCGGCAGCGCGAACGTCTCGGTCTTGCCCTCGGGATAGTTCGTAATCGTGACCAGCAGCGGTTCCAAAACCGCGACGCGCCGCTCGGCTGTCGCGTTAAGTTCCTCGCGCATGCAGTGTTCGAGCATATCGATCGCGACGACGCTCTGCGCTTTCGCGTAGCCCGCGCGGTCAAGGAAGTCCGCGATCGCGGAAGGCGTGTAGCCGCGGCGGCGAAGTCCGCACAGCGTCGGCATGCGCGGGTCGTCCCACCCGTCCACGAGCTTGTTTTCTACTAATTCGCGCAGGTAACGCTTGCTCATGACCGTGTAAGTCATGTTCAGCCGCGCGAATTCGTATTGGTGCGGCGCAGGGTTGAAGCCGATGTTTTCAACCACCCAATCGTACAGCGGTCGGTGATTCTCGAACTCGATCGAACAGCACGAGTGCGTCACGCCTTCGAGCGCGTCCTGTATCGGGTGCGCGTAATCGTAGAGCGGGTATATGCACCACTTGTCGCCCTGCCTGTGGTGCGGAGTGTGGTTGATTCGGTAAATCGCGGGGTCGCGCATATTCATGTTCGGGCTTGCCATATCGATCTTCGCGCGCAGCGTGCAACGCCCGTTCCCGAACTCGCCGTCCCTCATTTTTTGGAACAAAAGCAAATTCTCCTCGACGCTTCGGTTGCGGTAAGGGCTCTCTTTGCCCGGTTCGGTCAGCGTTCCGCGGTACTCGCGCATTTCGTCGCCGGTTAAGTCGCAGACGTAGGCTTTGCCGTCCCGAATCAGCTTCACGGCGAACTCGTAGCATTTATCGAAATAGTCCGAGCCGTAGAACACGCCGTCCGGCTCCTCGCCGGTCAGCCACTTCACGTCCTCGTAAATCGCGCGCACGTACTCGTCTTCCTCGCGTTCGGGGTTCGTATCGTCGTAGCGCAGATTGAACCGTCCGCCGTACTTGCGCGCCGAGCCGTGGTTAATGCGGATCGCCTTCGCGCTTCCGATGTGCAAGTAGCCGTTCGGTTCGGGCGGGAAGCGCGTGCATATGCTCTCGACCGTGTTGTCGGCGAGATCCTTCTCGATAATATCGTGGATAAAGTTAGCTGTTTCTTCCATGAGATTCTCCTGTGTTTAATTCTTCAAGATGACGCCTGTAACGCTTCGGAATTCTTATGTCGCTGAAATATCCGATTTCCGTTAAGAAGTCGGCTATTACCGTAAATCCGTCCTTATAAAAAGCCGAAACTCGCCTTGACTTATCGGCGATGTTTTTGTAATCGGCGGGGCAGACGAACGTCCAGTCCGCCGCGCTTTTATCGAACGTTATTCTGAAAAAGCGGTCGATTTCCGCGCCGCTTACGCCGACTTTCTGCAACAGAATGTAGTGTTCCACGGCTTGGTCGATATGGCTTACTATCGCCTTTTCGCCGCCGAAGCCGACCGCCGCGATAAGCGGTTCGTCCTCGGCGAAGGCTTTGTCAACCGAAAACTCGCCGTCATATTTGATTATTTTCATTCGGCTGTCACCATTATCTTCTCTATCTTCGGATCCTGCGTTCCGGTCATGAAGCAACCCTTGCCCTTCGCGTAAACGATATACTCGATGATATCGCGCGTAATCAGCTCGCCCGGCGCGGCAATCGGAATTCCCGGCGGATAGCACATGACGAATTCGCCGCAGATTCGCCCTTCGCAGTCTTCGACTTTCAGCGGCGTCTTCTCGGAATAGAACGCGTCCTGCGGCGACATTCTGACTTGCGGGCTGATATACTCATAGCTTAACATATCGACTCGCGATTTCTTGAACCGTCGCCTTATCTC
>LIUJ01000008.1:3132-5178 GCA_001462255.1 Fibrobacteria bacterium GUT77
GCGCGCCGACGAGCCGCTCCAAATCGGCGATCCTGTCGCCTACCGAAATATATGCGAGAATGTTCCCGATGTCGCCGAACTCCGCTTGAATATCGTAGTCGTCGCGCAGTAAGTCATAGACTTCGATCCCCGCCAAGCCTATATCGAGCGTGAACACCGACAGCTTCGTCGGGTCGAAATCAAACACCGAGCTGCCGTTGATCAGTTCGCGCGAATAGGCGTAGTAGTCGCCGATTTTGTTGATTTCGCTTCTCGCGTACTCGGCGAGATCCACGACTTTTTTGAAGATTTCCCTGCCGTTTAACGCGAGGTTCTTTCGCGAAATATCGAGGCTCGACATGAACAGGTACGAGCCGGAAGTCGTCTGCGTCAGGTTAATCATCTGCCTTACTCGGGCGGCGTTGACGCGTTCGCCGCACAGCAAAAACGAGCTTTGCGTAAGCGACCCGCCCGACTTGTGCATGCTCGCCGCCGCCATATCCGCGCCCGCCGCCATTCCGCTGAGCGGCAGCCCTTCCCCGAAGTAGAAGTGCGTGCCGTGCGCCTCGTCCGCCAAAAGCAGCATGCCGTTTTCGTGAGCGAGTTCGGCGACGCTCTTTATATCGGAACACACGCCGTAATAAGTCGGGTTGTTTATCAAAATCGCTTTCGCGTCCGGGTGATCCGCGACGGCTTGCTTAATATCGTCCGGCGTCATGCCGAGCGATATGCCGAGCCGCCTGTCCACGGACGGGTTCACGTAAACGGGCACGCACCCGATCAGCACCATCGCGTTAATCACGCTGATGTGGACGTTGCGCGGCAGAATCAGCTTGTCCCCTTTTTTGCACGCGGAAAAGACCATTGCCTGCACCGCCGACGTAGTCCCGCCGACCATGAAGAACGCGCGGTTCGCTCCGAACGCTTCCGCCGCCAAAGCTTCCGCTTCCGCGATTACCGAAACGGGGTGGCATAGGTTATCGAGCGGCTTCATCGAATTGACGTCCGCGCTCATGCAGTTTTGCCCGAGGAACTCGGTTAATTCCGGATTGCCGCGCCCGCGCTTATGCCCGGGTACGTCGAACGGGACTACGCGCTTCTTCTGAAACTCTTCGAGCGCGGTTTTGATTGGCGTGAGGGATTGGTTAAGGTTTTGTTTCATTTATCTCCACAAATCCTATAATAATGTCAGCCGCTTTTGTTGAAACTGTTTTTACTGACCACAATCGCCGGACGGCGGCCTTTTTGTTCGTGTCCCGTTTGCGGATCAAAATCCAACCGGATTATATCCCCTTGTTCGGCTGTATACATTACCATATCTCATTTCCTACGGGAGGCCCCGTATCCCATTCCGAAAAAACAAAATCTCCGCCGGAATTCGCCGTCCTTTCTTCAAATGTCCTGTGAACCCTTTTTTTATCCGCTTTTTTTATAATTATACTGTCGTTTTCAGCCGTTATATAAACGGTTTCGCCGTCGGACAAGTGAACGCTTTCAAGCAAAAGCTTCGGAAGCGTTATTTCTTGGCTGTTTCCGCGTTTTACTATTGACGTTCGCATAATTCTCCTCCGTTAATACACATTACTCCCCGAAAAAATCTCGATCATTTCCCGCCTGAGATTGTTCGTTATGTCGAGCCGGACTTTCGGCGGCATTTCGTACACGTCCGCGTTGAACAGATAATTTTGGAGTTCGATGTTCTTAATCAGCATTTTCGTGTGGAAAATGTTCGACTGGTAGACGTTCACGTCGATCGCGTCGTACTTGTCGAGCGTCTCCTTGTCGATATAATCCTGGATCGACGTTATCTTGTGGTCGATAAAAATCTTCTCCCCGGACACGTCCCGCGTGAACCCGCGCACCCTGTAATCCATCGTGATTATATCCGAGTGAAAACTGCTTATCAGATAATCGAGGGTAGAGAGCGGCGTAATCTCCCCGCAGGTCGCGATGTCAATATCGACGCGGAACGTCGCCAAAAACGTCTCCGGGTGATACTCGGGGTAGGTGTGCACAGAGACGTGGCTTTTGTCCAAATGCTCGACGACCGTGCTCCCGAGCATATTC
>LIUJ01000009.1 GCA_001462255.1 Fibrobacteria bacterium GUT77
CGCCCCCTCCATCCTCTCCGCCGACTTTCGGTTTTTGGAGCGTGAGGTTAGGGCCGCGTGCGACGCCGGGGCCGATCTTATCCACTGCGATGTTATGGACGGGCGCTTCGTGCCCAATATCACGTTTGGCCCCATGGTGGTGGCCGCGGTGAAGAAGTGCGTTTCCGTGCCGCTCGACGTGCACCTGATGATTGCCGATCCGGCCAAGTACGTAGACGCCTTCTGCGACGCCGGCGCCGACATGCTCTCCTTTCATGCCGAGGCGGTGGGTGGGATAAACGAGGTCAGGGCGGTTGTCGCCAAGATAAAGGCGCGCGGCGTGCGGGCGGGGGTGGCCGTCAACCCCGACAAACCGATTAGCTTGTTTACGGAGGCGTTGCCGGATATTGATATGGCCGTAATAATGTCGGTCTACGCCGGCTTCGGCGGCCAAAAGTTCATTCCAGACGTTATGGAAAAAGTCAGAGCGTTGCGAGAATCGTCAACGAAAATAGACATAGAGGTAGACGGCGGAGTTAATGAGGAGACCGCTAAAGTATGTATTGAGGCGGGGGCGAATGTTCTCGTTGCCGGGAGTTATGTTTTCGGTAGTTCGGATTACAAGGATAGAATACGTAGAGTTAGAGGTTGACGCAGGTAATGTGGGAGAACCGATAGGAATGTGTCGTCCCTGCGGGACTTCTTTGATTTGGCTGAAGTTATCGTTACCGTAGGTTAAAACCTACGGTTAATAAAGTGTCGTCCCTTCGGGACTTTTAAGGAGAACTAATAAAATGCCGAAAAGACAATATCTACATTCGTATCGGCGGCTAATATTAGTAGTGATAATACTTGTCGCTATAGCCGCGATGTTAGGTAGTTGCGTCTACCCATCATATAACGGTAATGAGTCGGCCCTTGAGGAGCAGCAGAGCGTGTGGCAGTACCTTAATATTTACAGTATCTACCAAGATCGCCTACCCAAGGTTGCGGGGTCAATGACGCCTTACGATATGTTTGATATGATACACGATACGTTGCACGGGGCGCGCTACACCGAATACATAGACGACCGTCCGGGCGGCGGGGCGTTCTTTCCGCCGGATACCGAATTTGGAGAGCCTTGGCCGTTTACCGACGCCACGGTGTACTTTTACCTCCCGGAGTTCTCGGACGCCGCCCTTGATGCGTTTAAGTACGGATTGCGGACGATGTCGCGCTACTCGAATATCATCATTGACGTTCGCGGCAACGGCGGCGGGTTGCTGAGCGTGTCCGACGCGATTTTGGGAGAATTGTTGCCGCGCGGCACACCGTACATAAAGAATCGCTACCGAGATTACAATAGCGACAAATACGCGGGTGAGACATTGGAGTCCGTGAGCCTCACGACCAATTCGTTCCCGATGTTGTCCGACAAGAAGGTTGCGGTGCTTATGGACGGCGGGAGCGCCAGTGCCTCGGAGATATTGGCCGCCGGACTTAAGGACGGCGCGGGCGCGTACTTAGTCGGCGGCACAAGCTACGGCAAGGGCATCGGCCAAGTAATCATTCCCATTGTCGCGAACGAGAAAAACAAGTCGCTTAGCATCACCTTTCTTGAAATCAGCGGACTCACAAAGAGAACCGGACAGTACCATAGGGTCGGAATCCAACCGGATCCGGTACCGGAGAATATAAAAAACTATGTGGACGATCATGTTCCAAACGCGGAACAAACGGCGGAAATTCAAGCGCGGGCTAAAGAGTTGCACGCACAATATTTGTATGAGTATCACCAAAATATTCCAGTTAGTACAATCCGAGATTGGTTGATAGAGGCGTTAAGAGAGGAATACTACGCGCTAATGCTGTTGGAACCCGACTTACGGTTCGTTGAGGAGGATGAGGATACGGAAAGCGACGGTACCGAAGCCGACGGCGAGTCTGTAGCCGAAATGGGAAAACGGCGGCGCGCGACAATCGGCCAAAATACGCAATCGGCAAAAAAGCTGTGCGACATAACGGCAAAGATATACAAGGCGAAAGCGAGATGGCGCCCAATGGGCGCGGTTGTTCTCGACGCGAAAGATTTGCCTGATATTAAGCCGTCCGAAGATTGATGAAATTGAAATACAGAAGAACGAAGGAGAAAACTATGAAAATCTTCATAACCGGCGGAACCGGCAACATCGGCCAGTACGTCGTCTTATCTATGATAAACGCCGGACACGAAGCGCTCGTATTGTCGCGTAATCCCGGCAAGTATCCGTCGTTGTCACAAAATAAGAATGTAACTACGGTACAAGGCGACATCACTGACCACAAACTGATGGCGGACTGCGTTGATGGACGCGACGCCGTGATACACATCGCGCTGGGGTGGGGCGACGAGCCTATGTCTATGCTGACCAACGACACCGCCGCGACGGTCAACCTATTGGAAGCCGCGGAAAAAGCCGGCGTCAAAAAATTCATCTACACAAGCAGCACCGCCGCGATGGGGCTAATGCGCCAAACTATGGAAGAGTCTATGGCGAATCTGCCGGTCGATTTGTACGGTAGCACCAAAGCGGCGTCGGAGGCTTATGTATTGGGATTCAGAAAATATTACGGCGACGGCGGACGCGAGGTGTCTATGAAACGCAACGTTATCCGCCCCGGATACACGTACTCAACGCCGCCGTATCCCGACGGGGCTACGCAACCCGACGACAGGTTTAGGAAAATAGCGGAAGCCGCGGTCAACGGTAAACCTATTGTGCTGACAAAGCACGACGGTACGCAGTTCATATCCGCTTGCGAGATCGCGCGGTTGTATTTGAAGTTGGTGGAGAGCGATAAGAATGAGGAAGTCTACTTAGCGTTGGCCGATACGTTTACGTCGTGGGAATGGATAGCGAAAGCCGCTTTGGAGTATTGCCCGTCGTCGAAATCGGAAATCGTGTTGAATGATTTGGGATGGAGCGAAAAACCGATGTTGTTTGACGTAGGCCGCGTGCGTAAGGATTTTGGGTTGTCGTTCGGTAGCGATAGAAAAAAGTTGATGGAGCATATTAGGTGGAATGTCGATAGGGCGTTAGGTAAATAAAAGCGGTATGCCAAACACGATAAAGATAGAGAAATTGGTATTCGGAGGGCACGGCCTCGGTAGGGACGGCAACGGCGTCGCGCTTATTCCCGGCGTCGCCGAGGGGGAAGAGGTTGAGTTTGAGGAGGATGGAACAAAAGGCGGGGCGCGTATAGGCAGGGTTGTGAGGATCGTTGAACCGTCTCCATATCGCCGCGAGCCGCCGTGCCGATACGCCGGGGAGTGCGGCGGGTGCGATTGGCTCTATCTCTCTTACGACGAACAAGTCAGATGTAAAAAAGACATTCTCATAGACTGTTTGACGCGAATCGGCAAGTTTGATTATCCCCGCGACGTAGAGGTGTTCGCCGCCAACGAATTCGGTTACAGAATAAGGGCGCAGGTCAAGGTCGATTATACCCGTAACGCCGCCGGATTTTTCC
>LIUJ01000010.1 GCA_001462255.1 Fibrobacteria bacterium GUT77
ACCGCCATCCCCAACATCGACCCTATCTGCCACTGGATAATGTCGATAATCTTCCCGCCATGCGGCAGTTCCACCATATCCGCGAACTCCGCTACCTTGCTCTCAACGCTTACCATCCTCGTTGCGACATACGAGTACCCGTCGAGATCCGTCCGTTCCACGACACATACGTACTGGGCACCGGCATCCGCGCCCAATTTGGCGATTTGCGCGTCCGATACAGTCCCGCTCATTTGCCGCTTCTGCTCTTGGGCTACTACGTCTATGGCGTCTACGGCTATCATCTGGTACTTGCCGCTCTTGACCAAAAATGTATTGACCGCCATCCGCAGAGCGTCGCGGCCTTCCGGGTTGCCCATGATGTAGACTGCGGCTTTCGGTTTGACCGATTGCGCGAACGCGAAGCCGCAAAGGACGCTTAGCGCGACGGTGCTTCTCACGAGAATTTTAACGAACGACGTCATTGTGACGGCTCTCCTTGTTACTGGTTGAAATTATTATTGTCCGGTGTTTTTACTTTCTCTTAATTCTTTAAGCGCGACAAGTGTTGATTAGTCAGTTGCCGTTGCTTTTACATACCTTTCTTCTTTCTCGCATCCTCCGCCACCATCATTATCAGCTCGTCGTCCTCGCCCAATTTTTGCATCTCTTCCACTAATCTCGGATCAAGCCCGGCAAACTTATAATGCCCCGCCCTAGGTCGTCCACAACGCGGACAAGTGACGACATCACTGTCAATAACACTACCGCAACGATAGCACGTCGCATACATAATACACCTCCGTTTTGAATGTTTATGTGTGTGAAAATCCCTTTTACAAACAACAGTCACCCAACGCTATCTGCGCCGTTACACAGGCGATTTACCTTTGCTAAGCCTTTTTAGTGCTTTTTGCGCGTCTTCCTCACCTCGCTCGGCGGCCAACGTAATAAGTCGCTTTGCTTTTTCCACATCTTTAGGAACGCCGTCTCCTTGGTAGTATTTGAGGCCTATTTGGTACTTTAAATATACACGGCCTTGCTCTGCGGCTTTGGTGTACCAATAACTCGCTTTTTCCTTGTCTATTGAAACACCGTTTCCCTTAGCATAAATTTCTCCAAGATTATCAGCAGCAATAGCGGCATAAATATCCACATGCCTATATTTACCACCGCTATATGCGGCATCGGCTTTGGTGTACCAATATATCGCCTTGTCTATGTCTTTCGGAAAACCATGCCATCCGCCATAGTATTTGTCACCAAGTTCTCTTTGTGCTTCGGCACTGCAGGTAGAACTATAATTCGCATAACATTCAAAACGGTTTTGTTCCGCCGCTTTGGTGTACCAATAAATCGCCTTGTTTAGATCTTGGGGGAATTCTAAATAACCCGCCTCACAATACTGTTGACCGAGACGTAACTGTGCCGCCAAACTGCCTAATTCCGCAGCTCTGAGCAAGCAGATCCGCGCTTTGTTTATGTCCTTCATGATATATTGTGTGTACAAGATACTAAGATAATATAGTGCATGAGCGTCACCGCGTTCCGCATCTTTTGCATATTGCTCTGCGGCTTTTAAACTCCAATAATCACACATCTTCAAATCTTTGCGAACACCTGACCCTCCGATATAACACGTAGAAAGGCCAATCATTGCGTCGGCGCTACCGAGATCTATGTCTTTTAAGTATTGCCTAACGGCTTCGGTATATAGAAATACCGCCTTTTTTTTGTCCTTTGGGATACCGTGTCTTCCGGTTTTATAGATGCCACCAAAACATTTTAAAATTTCCGCGTGTCCCAATTCAATGGCTTTGCTGATATAATAAGCTGCCGTCGCCTCGTCTATCGTAATTCCAAATTCATCGAGATGGCTGAGATTACTTGCAAGCTCATACTGCCCGTTAGCGCTTGTAGGATAGTCATTCATAATATTTTACCTCCTCTTTCTTTAAGAAATATTGTGTAAGCATAAGCTTCTTCTCCGACACCGTGTCGGGCGTAAACGGTTATTACCGACGTACAAATCACATATCAGAATATGGGCTACCGTCTATGCCCATACGCAGTAATCTTTGAACGAAATTGTTTATAACCGGTTTACATAAACCGTTAAACCACTTCCTGTTCCCGAATGACGCAACAATTTTCGGACTTACGGCGTAATACACTTGAATAAACAGCCTACCAAACCACGAATTTGAGAGCCGGCTGTCACGATAACGGCGAAGCGTCCATACTTCGGGACAGTCGTAGGAGCCGTAAACGCATGTGGCAACGTAACAACCGCTACGCGGCGATTTATCGGTATCATCCCTCTTTTGCGATGCGCTTCCGAATAATTGATTTTTAGCGCTCTGCATCATCAAGGCATGTTCCAAAAATTCCTTGGCTAGGACATTATCGGGACAAATTTTTAGCGCCATTTTAAAGTCAGGTACGGCCATGTCAATGTTCTTCTTCTCTCTATACGCATGCGCACGGCTTAAATACGCGTTATAACTCTCCGTTGTACCTTGCTTCATCGGATCCAGCGTGTCTATCGTCTCGCTAAACTCTTTTATAGCCTCGTCATATTGACCGTTTTTGTAATACGCTTCTCCGCTTCTAAAATGCTCCATTGCCTCTTTTATACCCATACCAGTCTCTCGTTTCTTTTTTTTGACCCTATCCTTAAATATTAGTAATCGGTTTATATGCCCTTCGGGAACGATCTTACCGATAATCCGACCCAAAGGGCAAATTACCTAACACTCGTACGTTATCTACGCAAAACTACATTTGCTTTAGTTTTTCAAGGAAACGCGCCGCGAAATCACTCCCGGAAGGAATATCCGACGCCGCCTTATGAAAATATTTCGCGTTCGCGTTACCGTTATCTTCACTTAACGCATCCGCAAAATCTTTCACAGCTTTATCTTTATCCCCCTTTTGTGCGTGCGCCATACCTCTGGCTGATAACGCAACGGACACGTTTTCCGCGTCGCGATCCGGAGCGCCTCGCGGATTTAAATCGACATAGCGTGTAAGATCCGCAATCGCCTTGTCCGTGTTGCCCATCTCGGCATTCGCCGTACCGCGACCAAAAAGCGCCGTGCCGTTATTCTGGTCGATACGCAACGCACTCTCATAATCGGCAATGGCGCTGGCAGCGATACCCATCCCGCGATACAAGTTAGCGCGATTGCAATACGCCGAGACATAATCGGGCTTCAATTTGATCGCCTGACCGTAGTCTGCAACCGCTTCATCAATCTTCTGCATCCTTTCATGCACTATCCCACGTAAACAAAACGCCCTAGCGTTATTGGGATCTAACTTTACCGCGCTAGTGAGATCGGCAATAGCCTTGTCATAACGGCCATTCTGAAAATGCGCCTCTCCGCTCTGAAAATACCCAACAGCGTCCATACTAAAATCTCCTTGTCTATTAGGTTACTTGTTAAAGAATGCCGCATTATTTTTTCTCTGAAAAGTCCTTGAGTTTCTCGTTGTTATCAAAAATTTGTTTAACTTCGCTACGTAAATTTGTTTGCGCCGCGCTTTCACCGTTACTCAAAACAGCTTTGGCGTATTTATTTTCAACCAACGCACCGCCCGGCCCCACAAGAGTAGCCAATTCAACACCTTTGTTCGCCTCAATAACCTGGGTATAGGCGAAGTAAGCTTTCATCTCCTCAACCGCCAACGCGTCGTTTGCCACGATCTGGTTCATCTCTTTTATCTGACGCAATCGAGTGACTATTTTGATAATGGTTCTGAATGGGGCGACGATTATCATCGCAAACCCTTTAATCATCTTACCAAGACCGCGAAAGTCGCCTTTAGTCCCCAAATCCCCACCGCCGCTTATCAAGAGTCCCAAAGCTTTTAAAACCGCCCACCCGCAACCGCCTAATAGTCCAAAGAGTATAACACCCATAATGACTCCACCTATGTCACCGCTACTAGACCCCATGAGGATACCGCCCAAAACCGCGCCTATAACGACCCCAACGATTATGAACACAAACTCCGTTTTAATTATTTTCCGGAGCAATGTTACGGCGTTTACATTTTCTTCTACTTCCAAGACCGTACAGTCATAGCACAAGGCTCGACCGGCGTACTCACCGGAAGTCACTCCGTATGTGTCGTAACAGTCTTCACAAATACCTTTCTTACACCTACCGCACTGCGCCACTGCTTGTTGCGACGGGTGGTGATAACATACCATTCCTTCCGCCATTTTGACACCCTCCTTATTATTAAATTGGTTTATTGTTTTACATCAAAAGCTTATCCATTTACAAACGCAACGTTACCGGACACTATCCAAACATAGCTACTCTAAGACTCCAGCAACTCCGCCAAGTCTCTCAGCTCTCCCAACCGATTTCCCGACGTATCGTACAGATAGTCGCCGTTGATATTGTACTTCCACTCGCCGTACCTGTCGATAATGCGGTCGCCGGATATAGTATACTTCCAATCGCCGTACTTGTCATTGATACGGTCGCCCTCAATTCTGTAAACGAGTTCGCCGTACCTGTTTTTGATGTCCGCCATGCGTATTCTCCTTATTTTTTAGTTGTT
>LIUJ01000011.1:0-239 GCA_001462255.1 Fibrobacteria bacterium GUT77
GGGTAGCAATTTTCGTGCCAATCGCCCGCCGATAGCGGAGATGAGCGTAAGCGGAGCGTAAAGCAACGGTATGGCAACTACCGTCAAAATCAGTGTTACAAACACCATAATATATCTATCTCCACAAAGAAGCGTCAAGCAAGCAACTGACCACACCGTATAAATATAACATACGGGATTCAAAAAGTCCACAAAAAAATCAAAAATCTTCAAAACCCTAACCCACGACCCAATCGTCG
>LIUJ01000011.1:415-2596 GCA_001462255.1 Fibrobacteria bacterium GUT77
CACGACCCAATCGTCGATCCGCCGCGTCTTGTCGTCAATGGCTATTCCCACCTTCTTGGCCGTCTTGAACGGGTCGGCGTACTGTTTTGCGTTTATCTGTTCCAGGGCTTTTGCCGCCAGCGCCTTGCCGTCGTCATTGTAGGCTATCTTTATCTCAATCACCCACGCCTTGCCCTTATGGCAGATGAGCAAGTCCGAGCGCCCCTTGTTCGTGTGCATCTCGCCGAAGGCCAGTACGCCGCAACCGCGTAGGAACCCCAAAATCATCGTGCGATATAGCCACTCCCTTGCTGGGAAGCCTGACCGCCGTATCGCGGATTGCGCAACCTTAGTGTAGTCGTCGTAGGGAATGCTTGCCAAGAGGTGATTTATAGTTTCGATGAATAGGTCGCCGTCCCCTTCCAAAAGCGCGTCTAATAGCGGTACGCTTATGTCCCAATCTCCGCCGTCGCTCCGGCGGCGCATAATGTTGGTATAAACCAACCGCGACATGGATTCAAGAACCTCGGTGTTGGGATAATCGAGCGAAAAGTCGCCGGAAACGCCCTCGCGGAGCGTCAGGTATCCGGCTTGGTATAAAAAACCCTCAGGCGGAGCGGTCTCCATCTCACCCGGATTGTTCACAAAATTCATTGATACCTGCATACCTATGAACTGTTCCACCGTCAAATTTCGATCATTCATGTAATCGGCGATCATCCTGGGACTTCCGCTGTTCATCCAGTAATTAATAAACTTGAAGTCCGTCAAAAAATTAAGCACTGAGAACGGGTTATATACTTTTTGTACCCCGTCGAAGCAAAAACCGTTATAGTACAGTCTCATCCTCTCGACCAACTCGTCAACCGTGCAACCTATTTTCTTCGCCCCATTCTCAAGATGTTCGCCGAAATTTTCAACCAACTCCTTTTCGGTATATCCGAACATTGTGCCGAACTCCTCTTTGAGCGAGATGTCGGTTAGGTGATTCATCGTAGAAAAGACGCCCATCTTAGCAAATTTTGAAATTCCCGTCATAAATAAAAATCGTATGTGTTGCTCGTTGGCTTTGAACCGGACGTAACAATTCCTCATAATCTCGCGGACTTCCCCGGCTATAGGCGGGGAAGTGTAGAAATCGAGAAACGGTTTATCGTACTCGTCCACGATAACCGCAACCGGCTTACCGTGTTTTTTGGAAATACCGTTAATAGCCCGATCCATCATACTCCCAAGCATCGTGGCTCCACGGAGATCAATTTCATGCTCATTCGCCACATCTTCCATCAATTCGGTCAACGATCTTCGTACACCGTCAACCCCGCTGTCCGTGTCCACCATGCTCATATCCAAATATATGACCGGATAGCTCTCCCACGCCCAATCGGTCTTGTAAATCGCCAAACCATTAAACAACTCGCGCTTGCCGCTGAACAACGCTTCGAACGTTCGGCACATAAGCGTCTTACCGAAACGCCTAGGACGCGACAAAAAGAATTGCTTGGCGCCATCGGTAATCAGGTCATAGACATAACGCGTTTTGTCAACATAGACAAGGCCTTCCCGTCGTATCTCCTCAAAAATTTGACGCCCTACCGGTAATTTTTTCATCTTCCGCTCCTCATATATGCCCGCCGCAAACCCGCTCGCAAATCCTCTCAACAGCCGCCGCCAACTTTACGGCGTTGGGTTTTATGAAGTACGGTAGCGCCTCCCCTTCCAATACCTCCGCGCCTGCGGCTTCAAGTTCCTCGTTCATCATACGTAGCGCCCTGCCGCCCCCAAGTCCCAACATCGTTACGAAAGAGAGCGCTCGCTTTCCTTTGAGCTTTTGCACGTCCTCAACGAGATACCGCATTATGACCGGCGACGCCTTGAAACCCCACACGGGGCCGCCCGCTAAGACGAAATCAAAATCATCCAATTCCGGCGGATTCTTTATGGTGAAGTTCACGCGGCTGATGGAAAGCATACCGGTTGTGACCGTACCGACGGTGCGCAAACCGGTTAGGTCAACCTCGTGACCGGAAGCGACGAGCTTATCTCGTATCGCTTGGGCGAATTTCAACGTATGTCCGCCGCCCGTGTGAATTACCATGCCGATATTCATATCTTAACCGTCCTTTCCCTATTGATAAATCAATATCGAAAATCAACTTTGTATCAATTAACCCAGCGTTTATTTACGTCAACATATAACCC
>LIUJ01000011.1:2779-6063 GCA_001462255.1 Fibrobacteria bacterium GUT77
CCCTACTCAAAGCGTTCCAACGAATCGGCTATCATCACTTTTTTGCTCTTCAGCGAGTTAATCGAAAAAAAGCCGTCCTTGACGGCCGCCGTTGTCGCAGCGCTTATCGCCGTTGTGTCGCCTACTATAGTATACGTTATCTTGTCGACCGTTATGTACTTCTTCGCCGCGTTGTCGATATCCGCCTTGGTCAACTTTCTTATCTCGTCGGGATACTTCGCGTAGTGGTCGGGGGCGCGGCCGTAAAACTCGTTCCACGCGTAGGTAGACACGATGTCTTCGGGGGAACGGAAAAACGACGGCAATTCCGTGATTAGCGCCGCTTTCGCGTTCTCCAATTCTTCTTCGGTCACACCGTCTTTTACTATCTTATCCAATTCCTCCAAAACAAGCGTTACAGCCTTGGGAAACGACGCGGTCTTTGTGTAGAACGTAATGTGCATCGTGGCCGGATAGGTGTAGTTCGTTTCGGCGTTGGAGTGAATGGAATACGTGAGCCCCTCGTCCGATCTCACCCTCGACCCAAGCCGAGACGTGAAACCGGCGCCGCCCAAGATGTAGTCGAGCAACGAAACGGCGTAGTAATCGGGATGCGGACTCTTGAAAAGCGGCAACCCCATGCGGACGTATGCTTGACTTATGCCCTTGTGTACGACCAACGCGCGTAACCGCGGGGCTACCGCGATTTCGGGAATAACCTGCGGTTGCGGCTTTATAGGCGCGGCGAATACGGCGTTTAGCCTATTTATCATATCTTTCTCATCAAACTTCCCGGAAGCGGCCAATATGATATCGCTCGCGCTAAACGCCGCCTTGTGCAACGCGACGATGTCGCCGCGTTTTATCGATTTTACAGACGCCGCAGTCGATATTCTCGCCGCCGCAGACTTTTGGTAGGCGTGCTTGCGGTACGCAACGGAGAGCGTAGGGCCGGGATTGGCGAAACGGTTGCCGATGTTCTCAATTGTAATTTTTCGCTCGCGTTCCAATTTTTTCGGATCGAACACCGGATGAAAGAACATCTCTTTCATAATAACCATCGCGGTGTCGAGATACTCCGATAGGAACGAGGCTTTAAACGCGATGCTTGATTCCGTTTGCGCGAATGAGAAACTCATTGCCAACTGGTCGATCAGCGCGTCGAGCGTGTCGGCATTGTAGCGCTCGGTACCGCCCGTGCGCATAAGCCGCGCCATAAGAGAACCCAAACCCTCTTTGCCGGCGGGTTCGGTCAAAGAACCGCTGCGAATATACGCTACTATGGAAACAAGCGGCAAAGTGGAATCGACCGCGACGTACGCGATCGGACCGGCGACAAGTTCGACGCGGTGACGATCGCCGAGCGGTACCTTCCAATCCAAAGAGTCGAACTTCAGCTCGGAGGGATGCGAAACGATTTGACGTTTACCCGTCGCCCTTACCCTTGCCGCCGCCTTAGCCGTAGCCGCCGTAGCTGTGTCAATAACGCCTACGGTAGCGCCGGCGGAGTCCACCCCGGAAACCGCCGCCGTCGAACGCTTACCGGCCGTATTCGCGCAGGAGGCAACCGACGTAACCATTGCCGCGAATGACAGACAGATAACAAACAGTATCTTTGTCGTTTTAATCGTCATTTCAATTATTCCTTTTTGTTGTGGTTTTAGGGACTATGAACCCCCACGTAGCCAGTTCCGGATTTAGGTACTTGCCCGCCGCCTCCGGTATCGACGCGGCTTTGACGGACGCTACTTTTTCCTGATAGTCAAACATATCCTTCCACGAGCCGAGACGCTCGAAACTCGCCAAGCGGTCGGATATTCCCTCCAAACTTTTTAATCCGGTAACGAATGACATTCTCATACCGTTTACCACCCGCGTCATTTCCCTATCGGTCGGCGCGTTCTTGATTAATTTGTCTATCTCCTCTTTTATAATCGCCTCCACCCTCGCCGGATCAGTCTCCTTCTTAAGCGAAGCGTATATATGGAAATACCCGTTGTGCAACCTCACGTTATTCGACGCGCCGACATTGGTGCAAAGTTGCTCTTTGTCTACAAGGCGCTTATATAGGCGACCGCTCCTATCCGACAATATCCCCTCTACCACATCCAATTGATATATGTCGGCGTTAGGATATCCTGGCGTCTGAAAGAGAACGTCCATCCGCGGCTCCACGTCTTCGGCGACCGTAAAACGCGTGCCGCCGAAGGCCGCCGGCTCGCGCGTAACCACCTCACGTCGCTTGTGCGCCGCTCTCTTAATGCCGCCGAAGTACAACCCAGCATCAGCCATGGCCTTTTTCGGATCAATATTGCCGACCAAGATAAGAACGGCGTTGTCCGGCGTGTAGAAGCGGTGAACGTGATCCCTAAGCTTCTCCGTAGTGTGCGCCCTAATGTCCGACTCCCACCCGATTACCGGCTGCCTATAAGGATGCGCCGCGTAGAAAAGCGAGTTCAAGCGCTCCCAATAACGATTCACCGGCTGATTGTCGTAACGCATACGGCGCTCCTCCGTTACCACCTCCCGCTCGCTGTGAAACTCCCGCAACACCGTATTCTGCATACGGTCAGACTCTATCCAATAGAAGAGTTCTACCCTGTTCTTGGGCAACGTCACAATGTAACCGGTCATATTGTCGGCCGTCCAAGCGTTGAGCCCCGACCCGCCGTTGTTGTTGTACAACTCCCAAATCTCGTCTTTCTTTATATATCTGCGCTGCTTGTCAAGCAACGACATTATCTCGCCGAAAAACGCCTTGTACTGCGGGTCGTTCTCACCTTTAGCCTCACGGACGGATTGTAACAGGCGGTCGAGAGAATCTATGCTATTCAGATAAGGAACCTCTTTTGAGTAGTCGCGCGTCCCCAAACGCTTCGTTCCCTTGAAAAGCATGTGCTCGTACAGGTGCGAGAGCCCGGTAGCCGACGACCACTCGTCCATACCGCCCACAAAGTAGTAGAGGCGGCAGCTCACAATTGCCACGTTGGAGTCGGGGACTATCAGGACACGGAGGCCGTTTGATAGGGAGTCGGAGAATACCGGCAAGTCTATGCCGGTCGCGGTTGAGGCTATGGCGGTTGAGGCGGTAGCCGAGACCGAAAATATGGATGTGGTAAAACATATCGCTTTTAATAAACGACGGATGTTTTGGTGGATTTGTTTTAACATGGTAATGATATTTCCTCCTATGATAAAAGTCAATTATAACTTCCACAATTAAACATTGTACCTATCAACATCGAGATTGGCTTCGCCTCGATAAACACGGTGCTTCGTCACTTCGCTCCTCGCAATGACTGTCA
>LIUJ01000011.1:6228-9677 GCA_001462255.1 Fibrobacteria bacterium GUT77
CGTAGCGAAGCAATCTCGATGAACATGCAATATCTAACTAGTATCTCAATAACTACTAAAAATATAGGTCTCGCTCGCCGTTTACCGTGCGGTTGTAGTAGTCTAAAAAGGTATCATAGACTTTGGGAACGGCGGTTTTTAACTCTT
Organism: Fibrobacteria bacterium GUT77; assembly: GCA_001462255.1. Classification (GTDB taxonomy): domain Bacteria; phylum Fibrobacterota; class Chitinivibrionia; order Chitinivibrionales; family Chitinispirillaceae; genus GUT77. The sequence continues at coordinate 6,376 of LIUJ01000011.1, forward strand.
CTATTTCTTTGGCTATGACGGATTCACCTACGGCTTTGGTCTCTTCGCTTGCGAAGTCGTTTAGCCATTCTCTAAAGGTTATTACGGCGTTTAGTTTGCAGAACTTTCCTTCAGCGCCGGTACGTAATAAATCCATTATACACTCTCCGGTTCTGCCGCAACGATAGCCGGCGGTGCAGAAGGATGTTATGTATCCCATCTTCGCGAATTCGCGTACCGTGCTGTCCAAGCTCTTTGTGTCGCCTAAGATGAACTGCTGGCGGGTTGACTCCTGAATTTCGGCGCCGCGCATTTTATTGTACGCGCCTAAACCCACGTTGCTTGAGGAGTCGGTTTGGGTAATGCCAAGCGGGACTAACGCTTTGCGCAACTCGGCGTTTTCCCTCGCCGTCAAAATCATTCCGGCGTACGGTATCGAGAGACGGAGGACGGTTATCGCCTTTTTGAAATCGGCGTCGCTTACAAGATACTTGCTCTGATTCTCATTGACAAACGGCGTGTTCTCCGCCGGCTGTAGCCTCGGAAACGACACCGTGTGCGGCCCTATTCCAAAACGCTTCTCCAATTCAATAGCGTGATGCAATAGACCCATTACCTCAAATTTCCAATCGTACAAACCGAAGAGCGCCCCTATTCCAACGTCGTCAATCCCGGCCTCAAGCGCCCTGTGCATACAATACAGCCTCCAATTGTAATTGCCCTTTAACGTGTTTAACGGATGAAGATCAGCGTAGGTCTTCTTGTGATACGTCTCCTGAAAGACCTGATACGTCCCCAACCCCGCCTTGTTCAGCAACGACAACTCCTCAATCGTCATAGGCGCGGCGTTGACGTTCACGCGCCGTATAGACGCCTTGTGGCCGCGATTTCTTATGGGGACTTCCGTTTTGTATATGGTCTCTACGGTGGAAAGCATATAATCAATACCGGATTTAGGATGCTCGCCGTAAACCACTACTAAACGCTTGTGCCCGATCTGCCCGGCCAATACCTCAATCTCGGCGCGCAACTCGTCAAGCGTCAATACGCCGCGCGTCAACGAACTGTTGTCGGCGCGCATACCGCAGTAACGGCAGTTGTTGACGCAAACGGTACTCAAATAGAGCGGGGCGAACGTTACTATGCGGTTGTCGTAAACCTTCTTTTTGATCGCGCCGGCGGCCGCCTCCATCTCGCCGATCAACTCGGCGTCCTTCACATTCAAGAGGACGGCGGTCTCCTCGGGAGAGAGCGTTTGTATCGCCATGGCCTTTGAGACGATCTCGCGAACACGCGCCTTATCGTCGGCCGACTTGACGATCTTAGCGTCGCAAAGCATCCCGCCGATAGCGTCGTCGGGAATAAAGTCAACGCCGCAGTCATTGAGATACTTCTCAATTTGATCGGGACGAATGCGTTCGGAAATCCATGAACTACCACTATTGTTTGACATTATATTTGACCTCCTATAAATTTCAATGAACTACCTGTTCCCCTTTGCCCGATTATGCGTCTTGCAAAGCATTTGGCAGTTGGCTACATCAGTCGCTCCGCCCCTGCTCCACGCGGCGACGTGATCGGCGTCCATTTCGGACTGCTTCCAAATTTTACTCTTGCTCGAATCGTGCCCTACGGCGCATAACGGACAATTTGAAACGCCTTTTTTCTCAGCGTCGGCGGTTTGCGCCGCATATACGGATTTTTTCGTCGCCTCGTCAAAAACACGGACGTCAAGCAACTTTGTGTCGGTTGAACCGCCGAGTACGTACTCGAAGATTCCTTTGCGGCTCTTTACGTACGGGTCGGCGTAGAGATTTTTTACTTTGGCGGAAACTTCTTGGGGATTGTACGGTTGGCGGTGATAGGTTTCGTATAGGCGGCCCCAGTCGAGACCGCACATCTCATCATAAACTTCGGAAAATACGCCTTCGGTCCAATCTATTATCGTGTTGAAATATGTTTTTAACTCGGAAATGCTCTTGTCTTGGCGGTGGGCTGCCATATATGTATCAACATCTTGCCCCTTAGACGCGGCAACCCACGATAGCGCCCCAGCCAAAAAATCTTGCCTATTCACGGAACCTTTGATGAACCATCTCCATTTTTGAGTATGGGCGTTTAATGAGTTGCTGAATTCTGCTTTTGCGAGAGTTACAAAACTTCCCGAATAAATCGCGTTAAGCAACTCCTGCTCATTTAGCGGAACGCCTACAATGTTAATTGTCTTGAACCATTCTTTTATCTCACTCTCCGTACCGGAACACTGATAGACCAAAAGTTCGCTATTCATAATCTTAGCTTCCACTTCTGAAGGCAAAGAACTGAATATTTGCCGCATTCCTTTTTCGTCAACAATTGAGAATTTCCCGGTAACAAAACGACCGATAGACGTGATACGTTGCTGCCCGTCCAACACATCAAACTTGTCTTCGGCGGTTTTGTTAAAATAGATAAGCCCAAGCGGATAACCTTTCAGTAGCGAGTTGATGACAGCAACATCTCTCTTACCATCGGCGTAAATGTAGTTACGCTGATACTCCGGTTGAATGGTGAGTTTGCCTGAAAGACCGAATAGACCTTTACCTTCGAGTTCATTGTACACAAAACCGTCAACAATCTCGCTAACTTTGTAAGTATGCAAAACTGTCTGCATTTTTTGGTTCTCCTATTTGTGTTTAATCAACACTCTGCTATATGTTCTTTTCCCACCTATGACAGGACAACCACCGCGGTCTTCCTGATGCGGGCGATATTTCAGTTTTTTAAGAATATCTTTCGGTGCGGACGCACGGGTATTTCCACTCGCTTGCCAGATAATCTCGAACTGCTCCGGGCAATATTTGTCAAGAAACGATATCGGCACGCCCATCACGCCTTTGTAGTCAGCCGGTATCGCGTCGGTGAACGGAATTTCTATCGCGTCGTAGTTGTCATACATATCGTATTCTTTCTTGCCCATTATCTCTTTATGTTTACTAACCTTTAAAATATCGCTCATTGACATAAGCGGCAACGGACGGTGGCGACGTCCATGATCCATATTAGTAAACCAAACGGATGACGACCGACCATAAACGATACCGTCCACGATTTTATAATTGCTACCCACTTTCCCTTCCTCAAGCATTTTTTTGGCATATTCACCGGGTACGTTAAACAGCATATCAACACTCATCGACATCGTACCTATCCAAAGTTTGTTTTCTTTGATTAATGGAAATACCTCTTTATATGTAATGCAATTCTTATTGCCGATAATCAAAAAACGTTTCCCCGCCTCCATAATCCACCCTAAAAACTCCCGAAAAAGCGAAAAAGGCGGA
>LIUJ01000011.1:9836-10378 GCA_001462255.1 Fibrobacteria bacterium GUT77
AAAGCGAAAAAGGCGGATTAGTAACGATTATATCGGCTTCATCCCTCAGTTTTTTGACCTCGTCGCTCCTGAAATCCCCGTCGTCGCTAAGCCGGGTTAGGTGGTTTCTATCGCTGGCAAGTAACAATTCGACATCAATTAAACTTACCTTTCCGTCATTATTCATATCCGGAGTTTCCGTAATCTCAATTTTATGCGGCTGCCTCGTAGTTTTATCGTCCTCGTTCTCTTCCGGGAACAAGGAAAGTTCCGTGTTGGCTATCGGGGAACCGGCGTAACAAGTGGCAATAAGTTTTTTTAGACCATATTCGTTAAAATGTATTGCAAAATGCTTGAAAAAATTACTTTCGTAAGGGTCGTCGCACGGGCATAGAACGGTCTTACCGCGAAAGACATTAGGGTCAAAGTCCAAATACGAACCGACTTCGCTCTCAATGTCCGCCATTCGAGTATAAAATTCGTCGTTTTTGGCGTTTTTAGCCCGTGACAAATTAGCGTTCGGCATTTTATCGCATCACCCTCCCCTCAAAAATAGAAGATAT
>LIUJ01000012.1:0-1589 GCA_001462255.1 Fibrobacteria bacterium GUT77
ATTCTCGGTGCGGCGGTCATATTCTATCGCGCTTTCCAGGGCTTTCAGGGCGCCGGCGGAATTGCCGGAAAGAGAACGGAAAGAAGCTATCATAAACCAGTCATAAGCCGCAAGCTCAAGATTGGCGGCTTTCACATGGATCGCCAGGGCCTTTTTGACCGACTCTTCCGCCGCGTCATAACGGCCAAGGTCTTTTTCCGCAAGACCAATGACCGTCCACGCAAAGGCTATATATAATTCTTCGGATTTAATTAGAACCAGTTCCCGGCTTACATCATCACGCACCGACTGGGCGGCATCCCGGGAAAGCAGTTTTCCCCGCGCGATATGGACGCGGCTGACGGCGGCAAGCTCTTTGTTTCCCGCAAACTCCGCCTCTTCCATGGCTTTGTTCCACGCTTCAACGGCCTCTTGCGTATCGCCTAGCGCAAACAACACATTACCGCGCGAAAGGTCTGAACGGATCAATAAACTGGAATTATCCGTTATAACGGCAAGCCGCCTCGCCTCGTTAATAAAAACCAGAGCAACCGCGTAATTGCCGCGATCCGCCTGTCCCGTCCCCTGTTCAAGCTGCACTTCCGCATCTTTTCGTGTGTCATAAACATCGCCGGTAATTTTCGGCGCCGTGGAACAGGACGAAAGAAGAAAGAAAAAAGAAAAAAGAAGAAAAACCCTGATCCCTGACCCCTGATCCCTGATCCCCATATTAGAACTCCATATTCCTGGCGTTGGAACCGCCGGCTTTTGTCTCTTTCTGCTCGGGGACGCCGCCTTTAAGCAAGGGGTTGTTCTTTACCGACTCAAGCACCTCGTTCGCCGATTTCAGAGCGGTGAGCAGTTTGTTAAGCGCGGCAGCAAGCTGCGGAGTCTCCTTGTGAATATCGCCCATGGTGCCTTCCAACTGCTGTAAAGTGCCGGAAGCGGCTTCAAGAGTTTTGTCCAGATTGCCGTACAGATCCCCTTCCGAATTGAGAAACGACATGATGGCGTTATCCGGCTCCCTGAGCTTTTCGGTAAGCTCGCGGAAATTCGCGAGCGCCGGACTGAGATCTCCCATAATTTTTTCAATATCAAGATCGCCCGAAAGTTTTCCTACCAACAACTGAAGATCTGAAAGGATCGCTACAACGTTATCCAAAATCGCCGTTAATTTATTTTCTTCCCTTCCTTCCCCAAGCGCCTCGTTCAGTTTGCCAAGCGTAATGCCGACCTGGTTTATTATGTTGCTGATGCCGTCATCCCTCGGCGGAGCCGATGTCAGGTGTCTGTCAGGCAGTTTCAGGGATTCGGGCGCATTGGCAGGAGGAATAAGGGTGCCCGGCGGAAGAGGCTCTTTCTCAAGACCCCGGCCCGGGTAAAACAGAAACTGGTTTCCGCCAAGCGCGCTGATCGGGCTGCTCAGCAAGTCAACGCGGGAGCCTTGCTTAACCTTATCTGTATATTCCTTAAAAATGGAAAACTGAACGTCCACCCTGTCGTCAGCCGTATTAAACTGTATTGATTTTACGCGCCCGATGGTAAAGCCTTTGTACAGGACAGGCATATTCTGGCTAAGACCGGACGCGGAACTGAAGTAGGTGACATAA
>LIUJ01000012.1:1729-1930 GCA_001462255.1 Fibrobacteria bacterium GUT77
CCAGCGCTGGCTGGAACCCAGCATGAATATTACAAAGACCAGAATGCCAACGGCTATAATGATAAGCGCGCCGACAATCTGATCCGCGAACCTAATCATCAGTTTCATGTTTCCATTCCCTTTTCGATGAATTCAACGAGGAAATCATCAGCCTTAATCTGTTCTTTGGTAAGCCTGATAAAAATCTGCCCGCCAAGGATC
>LIUJ01000012.1:2118-2431 GCA_001462255.1 Fibrobacteria bacterium GUT77
ATCATGGCTTACAAAAATGATCGACACGCCCTCATGTTGTAATTTTTTTACCATATCTATCAAATGTTGTGAAGCGGTCTCGTCCAGCGATTCGGTCCATTCGTCAAGGTAGAGCAGCACGGGACGGCAGATAAGCGCCCTGGCAAAGGCGATCAATTTCTGCTCGCCCATGGAAAGTCCGGACGGGCGTATCCCCAGGTCTTTTTTATAACCCACCCCGGCAACCACGGATTCAATCCTCCTCTCCCGCTGCTTTCTGGTCATTGAGGGAAAATGCAGCCTTAGGGGTAAATCCAGTATTTGGAAAAGATTC
>LIUJ01000012.1:2605-2999 GCA_001462255.1 Fibrobacteria bacterium GUT77
AAAAACCACCGCGGCCTCCCGCCTAAAGGCCAGATTCTCAAGCCTGTTCATGCGGAATATATCCTGCCCCCTGAACAATACCTCTCCTTCGTCCGGGGCAAAAAGCCCGGCGGCCAGCTTTAACACCGTGCTTTTTCCGCATCCCGAAGGGCCTACCAGCGCCGTGGTCTTCCCTTCTTCAAATCCGCATGATATACCCTTAATCAGCTTCCTGGTTTGCGCCGAATAACTGACATTCTTCAGTTCGATGATACTAGCCATCAAGCCTCCGGATCCGTCACGCCAATACCAGGCGGTACATAGCCGAGAGAAGAATATCCACCACTATACAGCCCGCAAAAGCGTTACTGACAGCCCGCAGCCCGGCCACAGGAACTTCGGTGCTCGCCCTTTC
>LIUJ01000012.1:3219-3385 GCA_001462255.1 Fibrobacteria bacterium GUT77
TCATCCCGAATGAAATGCTTTTAATAGCCAAAATAAAAATATCCTTGATATTTAAGCTCATTAAAAGGTTGGAAAAATAGTATTCCGCCGGAAGGGAATGGAATATCTGGGCTACGATAAACGAGCCGCCCAGCCCGAACGCTGAAAAGTAGATATTGAGGAGCAG
>LIUJ01000013.1:0-7340 GCA_001462255.1 Fibrobacteria bacterium GUT77
TTGATTACGCGTATCGTTTTTCCGTTTTGCAATGTGTCCGACAGCGCCATATTCATGTTTCCGAACCTTACGGTGGTGCCGGGGTAGGCGCAACGGTCTATGCGTATAAACGCGTTTTCGAATTTGTTCATCGTGATGTTTAACAGGCGCCCTTTTCCCTCCAGCGCCGCGATTTGTTGTCTTATGGCGATGATGGTGTTTTTAAGTTTGCGTACGTGTTCCTTGTTTCGCACCTGCTCGGCCGGCGGCATATTTTTGATCATCGTTTCCAGCTTTTTAACGTTTTCCTCATTTTGCGATATGGCGGCCTTTATCTTGTTCATCTCCTCTATGAATTCCGGCTCCGGTTCTATTTGCAACGTGGTTTTGACGCCGCTGATGTTGCCCACGGTTCTCACGGTTATCGAGCCGTTGGTGGTTAACGTTCCTCCGGCGACGGATAGGGGGTGGCCGTAGACGTTTATCGACTTGGTGGCGGTGATGTTGCAGTTTATCGCCTCCTTGGCGATGTTGACGTTGCCGCCGGCGATGACCGTTTGGTTTTTCATGAAACCCAAGTTGACGTTGCCGTCGGCCGTTATGGTTCCCTTGCCGGTGCCGACGAAGCCGAATTTGCAAAGGATGTTCCCCTTAACGGTCACTTTGCAGTCTTCTATTATGCCCTTGACCTGCAGGTCGCCGCCGCATTCCACCTCAAAGCCGCTCTTTATGTCGCCGTTGATTAAGATGGAGTTTTCGTACTTGATGTTGCCGGTTTTGAAGTCGACGTCGCCGGATATCACATAACCCGCCGACACGTTGACGGACGTTCCGTCGTAGCTGACGATGCCGTCGGTTACGGCGATGAGGGAGTTTTGGTCGTCGTTGGGTATTGCGGTATTGGCTCCCACCGGGAGGCGCGCCGGTAATCCGTCTATGGCCGCGACCGTGTTGCCCAAAACGTTTTGGCCGGGGGTGCCCTTCTGCGCCGGGTAGAGCTTTGCCAGCACGGTTCCCGAAGTCACCAAATTTACGATATTTATATTCTTGTAGTCGGCGCTACCGTCCTCGGCTATGGTTGGGGCGGGGGATGGGTCGGTATTGAAGCAGAACTCGACGTGCCCGTCCTCGCCCTTTATGGGTTGCGTGCCTTGAGCGACGATAGCTATGGCTTTTTCGGTCATCTCGCCCTTGATGGTGTCCATGAACAGTTCGAGCGCGTCCGGGTTTATGCCGTAGACGACGCCGTGCTCCTTGAGCATAACGTGTATGACTTGGAGCGACGGCATGGTCCCGCGCTCGCCGGCGGGCGTGGCCGTCAGTTCCGCGGCCATGCGGTCCTCCGAGACATGCACATCCACTACGCCGTTGAAGTCGAGCGGGAAGACGCACGGCATACCGTCCGTGTCGGTGTACACGACCCCGGTGACGGCGGAGGTGTAGGTATGTGAGGCGATGTAAACGTTCCGCCGCTCGACGATGGTTTCGCTGGCGCCTAAGATTTCCACCGCGGGCGGTTCGAGGGGCGACCCGAAGATATCGTAGCCTATAAGGCTGGGCGTCCCCTCCGCGCGTCGGGCGATTACGGTACCCTTGTCCACGCGCTGAAATTTTTGGGCGAGCGCCGCCACGTCGAAAGCGTGCTTGGCGGCGAGAAGCGCCCTCACCTCTTCCGGCGCGGTAATGTACTTGACCAAAATGCGGAGCGCCCCCACTCCCTCGGCCGCCGCCGGCACGCCGTGGGCTACCGGTACGGTATCGGGCATACCGCGTATCGACTTTGAGTAGTCCGCGACGACGCCCTTGAGCGCCGCCGCGTCGAGACCGCGCACAACGCCGGCGTCCTCAAGCGCAACCTTTAGGTGGTGCACCGTAAGCACGCCCGGCTTGCCTACAACGGGGGTAAGCGAAAGCGAGGCCGACATTTTGTCCGGCGCCACACGCACCGCGATTTTGACGAAATCCGGATGATCGTCGCCGATCACCATGCCGTCTGTGTCCAAGGTCATCGCAATATTTCCAACTTTTTTTGTGTATTTGATATTTTATAAATTGCTTAGTGTCGCTTCGCTCCTCGCAACGACAACCGCGCCGCATCGTAGCGAGCGATGCGATCTAAAAAATTTGTTGCGTAAAACTCAATATATTTTTCACGTTTCCTTGCGTTGCCGCCCGATTATATCTATTTTTAACGATTGATAGGCAGACTTAAACGTCAATCCAAAGCGCGTACACTTTAATATAATATACAATAATGATTACAATCAGTCAAAAAAAAAATACAACTTTTTACGGACGCGTAGCCGCCGTGGCGTTTCCCGTGGCCATTCCCGGCATATACGATTACGAAATACCCGACAAATTCATTGACCGCGTAACTCCGGGACAGCCGGTTTTGGTGGAGGTCAAAAAGAGCCGAATATGGGGCGTGGCTGTGGAAATTAAGGCTGACTCGGCCGTGGCGGACAAGGTTAAGCTGAAGGAGATAATAGACATAAAAGAGGGGCACTGGGCCGATTCCAACAAGTCGCTTTTAAAACTGTACGAATGGATAGCGCGTTACTACCAGTGCCCGGTGGGGAGGGTCTTCAGACCGGTAGTCGGAAAGTCGGTCATAAATAAAAAGGCCAAAACGATTACCGTTTATAGATATATTGATACGCAGGCGGCTTCAACATCGATCAATCGTCGAGACGGCGGCGTTAACACGGACAAACAACGCCTTGCGTTGGAACAAATCAAAAGCTGCCCGGAACCGCTAAGCGCCGCCCAACTTGCTACGCGTTTCGGTATCGCCGCGTCAACCCTCTCCGCCCTTTGCAAAAAAGGTTATCTGTCCAAAGAGCTTAAAACGGTGTTCCGCAGCGCCGATGAGCTCGCCTTTCCCTTTGCCGAAGAAAAAGAGGTCATCCTCTCCGCCGAACAGCTCGCCTGCGTTGAGCGCGTTGCCGCCTCGTTCAATACGCCGGACAAGCCGTTTTTGCTCTACGGTATAACCGGTAGCGGCAAAACGCACGTATACACCGAATTGGCCAAACGCGTTTTGGCCGCCGGACGCGGGGTGATAATTTTGGTGCCGGAGATCAGTTTGACGCCGCAGACGATCTCTCGTTTCCGCGCCGCCATCGGCGACGCCGTTACGGTAATACACAGCCGTATGTCCGACGGCGAGCGGCGCGACAGTCTTCAAGAGATAGTGACCGGACGCCGCCGAGCGGTAGTCGGCGTTCGCAGCGCCCTCTTATGCCCCATGGAGGACGTGGGGCTGATTGTAGTGGACGAGGAGCACGACGGATCGTACAAGCAGAGCGACACCGACCCGCGCTACAACGCGCGCGACGCCGCCGTGATGCGCGGGCATATTCAGGGCGCGGCCGTTGTGTTGGGTAGCGCCACACCGAGTCTCGAAAGCTACCGCAACGCGCTCACCGGCAAGTACAACCTGCTCACGCTTACCGACCGTTTCGGCGCCGGGCTACCCGCCGTCAAGATTGTCGACATGACCGTTGAGCACCGCGAAAAGAACTGGACGGCCATGTCGCGTTACCTTGCCGTCCGTTTGGAGGAGGAACTCTCGCTCGGCCGGCAGGCGATTATGTTGCTCAACAGACGCGGGTTCTCCACATCGCTTTTATGCAGAGAATGCGGCTATACGCACAACTGCCCCAACTGCTCCGTGAATTTGCGCTACCACAAGGCCGATACCGTGCTGAAGTGCCACCTTTGCGGCCACGAGGAGCCGGCGCTCGAAAGCTGCCCCAAGTGCGGAGGGCTCAAAATCAAATATAAGGGAACGGGCATCCAAAAAGCGGAGGAGATGATAAGGGAGCGTTTTCCTGCGGCGAGGATATTGCGTATGGATCAAGACACGACGCGGCGCAAGGGTTCGCACGCGGCGATACTCGACGCCTTCGCGAGCGGCGGCGCGGACATACTTATAGGCACGCAGATGGTAGCCAAGGGGTTGAATTTCCCAAACGTTACCCTTGTTGGGGTGTTGCACGCCGATACCGGGTTGCATTTTCCGGACTTCAGGGCGTCGGAACGGACGTTTCAACTGTTGACGCAGGTGGCCGGCCGGGCCGGCCGCGCGGAGCTTGCCGGGGAGGTGGTAGTACAAACCTATTGCCCCGGCGACGCCGCGGTGCGCTTTGCGGCGGAGCATGACTATTTGTCGTTCTACGAGCACGAGATAAAGCATAGGCGGGAGCTGTCGTACCCGCCGTTCGGGAAGATTGCGAGGGTAGTCGTGGAGGGTGGCGATGAGGCCGTTGTAGCCGGATTTATAGGTAAGGCGGCGAGGATGATAGGCGTTAACGCCGGTACGGATGCCGGAAAAATAAAGGTTTTAGGCCCCACGGTAGCCGCGTTGGCGCGTGTGGACAACGTGTACAGATACTCAATGATTCTAAAATCAAGCTCCCCCGGAGCGTTGAGCGACGCGCTTATCGAAATCAGAAAATCGGCGGCGTCGGGGATTCCGTCGGGGTGCAAATGCGTTGTCGACGTTGATCCGCAAAATATGCTTTGACCAATAATACGCGCCGGCCCATAATATATATTTATACGGTGAAAACCAAACGCCTTCCCCAATACACCGCTCGCGACGCGCGGTTTACGGCTAAAGTCGACGCTTGGCAACCGATGCCGCGCGGTTTTTCGGCTGCTTTCGGGCCGGAGGATTTAAGCGCGCTCAACGCCCGTGAGCGCGGGTTTGATCCCGCTTCGCGGAAGATCGCTTTTTTGACATTTGAAAACGCCTTCGCCCCCTTAGGCGGATTAGCCGCCGTAGTGCGGTTGTTGCCGGTTTACTTAGGTAAGGCGGGCGAGAACGTTACCGTTCTTACGCCGCTTTACGCGAATATTCCAAGGGTAAAGGAAGCGGTCGCGAGCGGAACGCTCGAACTTGTTCTCCCCGAACAAAAATTCCGCGTATCGTCGTATCAAGGGACGGTCAGTTGTTACCGCCACGGCGCCGCGCCGGTGCCTACGTACTTCATTGCCGTGGAGGGGCGCTTCACGGCGGAACTTAACCCTTACTCTTATGTAGACAGTAGCGAAATACTCGACGATTCGCTCGTTTTTTGCGCCGCCGTTCCGTATGTTCTGCGCTCGCTCGGTATCAACCGCGACATACTCTTTCACGCGCACGACTGGGAAACCGCGCCCATCGCGCTGACCTCAAAGATTGCCGTGCTGGAAGGGGTTTTGGAAAACGCGCGTACGATTCTGACGTTGCATAATTCCTTTGACAGCGGCATAGACGCTGATAGAAAACGAATGTTTTTCGGCGACAAGGCGCAAGGCGATACCGTGCTAAAGTGCGTGATACCGCTACTAAACGGCCCGCTGACGACTGTGAGCGCCCCGTTCGCGAGCGAGTTGCGCGTCGACCCGTTGCAACGCACCGTTTTCACAAACCACCTGCAAGAAGAGTTTGCCGCCAACCCGCCCATAGGCGTGGAAAACGGGATGTTCGGCAAGCCGCACCTACGCTACACGTACACGGCGCTCTCCCACGCGCGGCAGGGGGTGTACGACAAACTGCTCGCCGAAAAGAGACGGTTTAGAGAGGCCATGTTGCGGACGGTCGGCGTTATGTCCCATAGAGACGGGGTTATAGGGGGGTTGACGGAGGCTATCATTGATAACGTAGGTATCAATGGAACCGACGCGAGTGTCAATACGGTTATCAATAAGAACGGCAACGTAAACGTCGACGTCGGCGATAGACCCGTGTTTTTCATGTCCGGTCGCCTCGACCTAATGCAAAAGGGTTTTGACGTTATCTTCAACGCCGTCCGCTGTTTTCCCGCCGGTAAAGTGGGGCTCATATTCTGTCCGAGTAGCGCCGAGGGGGCCCGCCATTCCGGTGAGCTCGCTTTTTTTCGGGAGATTGCCCAAGAGCGTCCGGGCGATATTGTGATATGGCCGTTTAGGGTAACGGAGGGGGATTACGTTTCCGCCGTTTTAGGGAGCTCGTTTTTGCTAATGCCGTCGTTCTACGAGCCGTTTGGGGCGGCTACGGAGGGGTTTATTTACGGTACGCCGGTAGTGGCGCGAGCCACCGGCGGGCTTACGGTGCAAGTGAGGCCGTTTTCGGGCGGCGGCGCCGGGTCGGTGGGCGCGGCGACCGGGCTCTTGTACCGCGAGACGGCCGACGGCGACGAGGCGTGCGCCGGTTGGAGCGACATCCTAAGTCTTCCGGTGGATCAGCGGATAAGGGTGCCGCTCTACCAGTCCATGGTCAAGGAGGCTTTCGACGCGCTCTCCGCGGCGGCGGACATTTTTGCCGACAATGTCCGCTACGGGCGAATGATGGTGAACTGCATGGATAGCTTGCGGGATTTTTCGTGGGACACGGCCGTCTCAAAGTACCGTAGGGTGTACGACGCCGCGACATATCGGGGATTCTTCGATGAGTGAGTTGCGGGGGGCCGTAAAAGGCGGATCGTTTATTTTTGTATTTATGTTTCCCGGATTGGTTTCGCCTAAATAAAACGCGGCGCTTAGCGGCGTCGCTTCGGAAAATCCGTCAAATAAAAACGAACGATTTTTGACACCATCGTATATATTTATGTATATTATTATCTTATTGATACCGACATCAATAAAGAAAGGGTTTAAAATGGACGGTGGCATAACGATGCTTTTGGTGGGTTTTTTGGTGGGCGGCGCCGTCGCGTCCGCCGTTTGGGCGGTTATAATCGTCGGCAAGCGGCGCGCCGTCGACGCGCAACGGGCGCAGAGGGAGCAGGTTATGGCCTCGGTAGGTGAGACGCTCGCGGAGGCCGACGCCATTGAGACGAAATTCAGGAGCGGTATGCTGGCTTCCGACGCTTTCCGTGGCGCCTTAGGCGACAAGGTAAACGCCGTGATGCGCCAACTAAGAACAAATATGCACATACTCGACGCCTACTTTGTGAAGTACGCCGAGCAAGAGGCGCGTGAGTACATGCGCGTGGTAGACAATCCGGAGCGTCGCGATTCGGTAGGAGTAGAGCTCCCGGCCGCGCCGCCGTCCGCCGTTGTCGAGAGAGTTGTGGAAACGATAGAAGTGCCGGATCCGCCGGAGACCGACCTGTTCGCCATAGTCCCCGCGGCGGCGCCGTCTCAAACGGCGGAGACCGCGGACGACACATTTGCGACGGTACCGCCGTCTCCCGCCCCCGCGCCGGTCGCCGACGATACGGCCGATTTGTACGAACTTCCCGTAACCGCCCCATCCGCGCCTATGGCGGACGTTGCCGATACCGCTACCGAGTTTGAGGCATCGCCGCCCGTTGCGCCCGCGCCGGTTGTCGACGACGCGGTCGAGTCATACGAACTTCCCGTTGCCGCCCCGGCGCCCATAGCGGAAG
>LIUJ01000013.1:7487-10036 GCA_001462255.1 Fibrobacteria bacterium GUT77
GTCCCCCGTAACCGCCCCGGCGCCTATAGCGGAAGTCGCCGAGTTCGAGGCGCCGCCCGTTGTTGCGCCGCCGGTAATCGCTCCCGCGCCTATAGCGAGCGCCGCGGATGTCGTTGATGATTTTGAACCCGCGTTCGCCCCGCCTACGTTAGGGGATACCGATAACTTTGAACCTCCTTTTGCCCAAGTTAAAGAGGAGGAATTGGTACTGGGCGAGTCGCCGGAGGACATGAGCGCCGCGTTTGCGCACGGACACGCCCCGGCCCCGTCGGGCGGAGAGGCTTTCGTCGCGCCGCCGCAGCTCCCGCCCGGTACCGCCGCGTGGGGCGGCGATTCCGTAGAGGAGGAGTTTGAGGCCGCTTTTGCCCAGTTCGAGGCGCCGCCGTTACCGCCGCCGATGCAGATGCCGCAACAACCCGCGCAACCGCATACGCCGACGCAAGCGGCGCCGCAGAATGAGAACCAGGGGATTACGGGGGACGACGTTGTGGATAGCATAGATAGCTTCTTTAAGCTGAATTAAAGTCAAAATCCAACGAATGAAGCCAAAAGGAGTGTAATATGGTAACCGCAACCAAAATAAGAAGTAAATTAGTCGTACCGGCGAATATTGAAACGGTAGATTATCCGCAAAAAGTTATTGACGAAATGCGGAAAGATCTTGCCATAATGGATTCAAAAATAGCGTACGGTGAAGATAGATCCATTGAAAGTTTGGCCATTAAATTAGGAATTGACTTGGATAATTTATGAATTATGAAATTGTTTATTCCGATGTATTTAGAAATAATGTTGAAAAACTCTCGGAGGAGGATCAAAAACTTGTATTCAAAACAATACATAAAAAACTCCGAAATGATCCGTTTTACAGTTCCCTATGTACAAAAAACTAAAAGGTCAAATTGATTTATACGAAAGTAGGGTAAATTTGGATATGCGTTTAACTTGGCGGTTCGACGGTGAAAAAATTGCTGTATGCAATGTTGGACACCACGATATTTTAAAAAGATATTGACCGGCGATGCCGCATAGTTAACTATGACGTTGCCTCGCTATCTCATACAGTAGCACCGCCGCCGCGACCGACGCGTTTAGCGACTGACCGTTTGGGGTCATAGGGATCGTTATCGATACCGCGCATTGTTTTTGAAGGTAGGGCGGGATACCCCGATGTTCGCCGCCCGTTATTAATACCGTGGGCCTTTTGAAATCGTGCTTATCCGGCGGCACGCCGCCGTTCACCGCCGCCCCTACCACCGAAAAACCCTTGTCGGCGGATAACTCGGCGATCAACCCCTCCAAATTACGCGGTTTAACGATACGTAGGCGCTCAAGCATCCCAGCCGAGCTCTTCGCCACCGCCGCGTTCAAAGGGACGGTGTTCTTCCGCTCCAATAACAACGCGTCGGCGCCCAAGCAAACGCAGGAACGGATTATCGCCCCCAAATTACCCGGATCCTCTATCGACGCCGCAACCACGAATAATGGGGCGGGTTTTGTATTTATGATGTCGTTTATAGCCTCAATATCGTCGTAAGGTCGGACACTACAGAAAGCCACCACCCCCTGATGACGCCTTGTACCGGCCAAAGCGTCGAGCTTCGCCTCCGGGACAAGGTTGTAGGACATCCTATCTCGCCGGCAAACGCGCAACAACTCGAAGAGCGGCTGGCTCTTCTTGTCCTTGTCGAAATAAACGTGCTCGATGTCCTGACGGCGAGCGGCCAACAACTCCTCCACCGGGTGGATGCCGTAAATAGGTGTGTCCGTAGCCTGTATCATGGATTAAATATAATAGAACGCGCGGTAGAAACCAAATACCGGTATTTAATGATGACCCCGGTCGCCCTATATTTTTCCGAAATAATCCTAAAGTCCGCACAACAAAAAACCGATAAGTACAATAGACGGTAGTGTAGTGTGTAGCAAATAGCAAATAAGGCGAAAGGAGGCTGTTATGACGCTCACAAGTGTAGGATCCGTTTCGGTGGAGCCGGTTTATACCGGCGGAGAAAGAGTTGCGTACGAAGGCGGCGCGGCGTCGACACCCCAGCCCGTAGAGTCCGACGCGTTCGTATCCACGAAAACCCCGGCTCCGACCAAAACCCCCGGTACACCCGCCGAGGGCGAGGATGCCGAATTTCAAAAGACCATGGACGAGTCCATCAAACAAGCCAACAAGTCCTTAGCCAACTACGACCGCCAAATAGAACGCGAAATTCATAGCGTAACTAAGGTAGTAATGTACAAAATAAGGGATACCAAGACAAACGAGGTAATAGCCGAGTATCCCCCCAAAAAGATACAAGACATGATCGCGAAAATGTGGGAATTGGCGGGACTGTTCATCGATCAGAAGGCATAAATATATAGGCGCAACAGTGGTTGTATGGGCGGGGGTGTTAAAAAGCCCTCGCCTTTATTCTTTTGATTTTGACTTATGATTTTGACTTAGACGCCGCGCACTTCGACTACGCTCAGTGACCAGGGCGTATGTTTTTTGATTTTGATGTAGACGCCGCTTTGCGGCGTATGTTTGTTAAGGTTTT
>LIUJ01000014.1 GCA_001462255.1 Fibrobacteria bacterium GUT77
GCGATGTTGGCGCAGGCGAACCAGATACCGGAGAACGTGTTGCAACTGTTACGCTGATTTATGTGATTGATGTAATTGCGGTAAATGTCGTATACGCAGTGATTGTTGTGATTGATTTGGGCGTGGGGCGATCGGTAACGAGCGCCCCACGTTCTTTTTTTGGCAAAGACAAAATTTCCCTATAGCGATAATTTTTTTCCCACAGCGTCTACCCGATATTCTATCAAAACCCTAAAAAACAACCGTTAGTCCCAATATAGGGCATTGGCACGCTATTTGCTCTTATATATTTCGCAAACGTCACAGTACCGGTTTGAAAGAACCAATCACAGTATACCCTTCAAAGGGAGGATTTTTATGCGTATCAACCACAACCTTATCGCGATAAATACCCATAGGCAGATGGGTATAAGCGAAAATTCCGGCGCCAAGTCTATGGAGAAGCTCTCAAGCGGCTACCGTATCAACCGCGCCGGCGACGACGCGGCGGGGCTCGCCATATCGGAGAAAATGCGCGGTCAAGTCCGCGGACTCGGTATGGCGTCAAGAAACTCTCAAGACACCATCTCCCTGATACAAACGGCGGAGGGGGCGTTGGCCGAAACGCACGAGATTCTGCAGAGGATGCGCGAGCTGGCCGTGCAGTCGGCAAACGACACCAACACCGACGCCGACCGCTCGGAGTTGCAGGCGGAGGTAACGCAGTTGCGTTACGAGATAGACCGCATAGCCAACACCACGGAGTTCAATACGAAAAAGCTCTTGGAAGGCAGCGCGAAAGGCGTGGCGGAGGAGGTGCAGGGAACGTCGAGGATGAACAATAACTCGCGAATCACCATAGACTCCACAAAGATGAACGCCATGATGAGCAGCGTGTCCAACGACAAGAGTTGGGCGTTCGACGGCGCGTATATGCTCATAAAGACCAACCAGTCTTTTGACAGCGGGGAACCTATATACAATCCGAACGACTTCAAGTTGGTTGGGCCGGACGGGACCATTTACAACTTTAGGGCGATGAGCGAGGATACGAAAGTTAAGGCCAGCGAACTTGAGGCGGGGACTATTTTGGCGGACGGCGGGGCGGTGACGCGAGTAGAGAATAAGGGGTCTATAGTTCCTCCGTTTGTTGCCGGCGATACACTGGTCTTAGGCGAGGCGCTCAGCGACCACGAACTCAGCAAGGTCAGCGCAAACAGCGTTTTAGCCTCCGGTTCCAGCTTCACGATGTTTGCCAGCACCGGCGACACCATCGATCTCGACGCCGCCCTGACCGGAGCGGATTCCATCGAATACGACGACGAGGGCGTGCTCAAGATCAATTACAACGGTGGCCCGCCGCCAAGCCCCATCAAAATTGAGGTTGGCAAGACCATACGGCTCAACGACGGCACGGTTCTCAAGAACAACGGCGGCGGAAACGTTAGCGTGGAGAACGGCAGCATAAAGCTTTTAACCGAATTGGAAGCCGGTAACAACGTTTCCTATTACAAAATAGCCACTCAAAGCACCTTGCTTGTCGACGATACGGAAACGGCGTTGGCCAATGTGGACATCGTGTCGGCGTCCAACTATTTGGTCTCCAAGGGCGAGTTCAACAACAACGTTACGCTCGGCAACAGCACGCCTCTCACGGGTAGTCACGACGACGGTAGCGGTACGAATGTCGGCGAAATCATCCTGCTCGCCGAGAACAGCGTGCTCGCCAAGGGTAGCTATATCCAAATGATTGACGACGCGGACGATCCGACAAACCCGACCACGGGTTCAACCAACGCCATTAAATTAATGGTGAGCGGCAACGAGTTGTCAATATCTTTCGACGCCCTCAACAGAATACTGAAGGTGGGCAACGAAATAGTGGCCCCCGGCAGAAGCATAACGCTCGACGACGGCACCGTTCTTGTTCACGCGAGCAAGCTTGACGCGCCGAACGACGCGACCGGCATGGTATTTGTGGACATAGGCCGCATAACTTTGGCCGAGGACATCACGGCCATAGACGGAAACGTTCAGGAGTTCTCATTGGCGAAAGACAGCACTATGGCCGTCAAAACCAAGATAGAGGAGGGCACCAGATTGCGGGCCGGTACCGTAATCACCACGCCCGACAAATTTTATCCCGGTAGCGTAACCATGGCTCACGAGGGCAGGGCGATTCAGTTTTCCGCCAACGCCGGCGTCGCCCTTGAAGCCCGCTACTACGACACTGTGGTAAGCGAGAGCCTAACGTTCATCTTCTCGCGCTACGAGCCCGCGTCGAGCAATTTGAAAGATTCGGTGATGGCCCAAATAGGCGCCAACAGCGGTCAGACGGCGTTCATCTCCATGAGTGATATGCGTGCCACCGCCCTAAACGTGGCCAACGTTGACATCAGCACCAAGTGGGGCGCGGCCACGGCCATAGAAACCGTGAACAACGCCCTGCAACGCGTCTCCCACCAAAGAGCGCTACTCGGCGCCATGCAGAATAGGTTGGAGCACACGATAAAGAACTTGGACACCTCCGCCGAGAACCTACAGGCCGCCGAAAGCCGCATCCGCGACGTCGACATGGCCAAGGAGATCATGGAGTACACGAAGGAGAGCATTCTCATGCAGTCGTCACAAGCGATGCTGGCGCAGGCGAACCAGATACCGCAGAACGTACTGCAGTTGTTGCGTTAATTAAAGTTTATTGTACGATTGATGTGATTGGTGTGATTGGTGCGGTGAAGCGGGGGGCGGCAAGTGACGACCGTCCCCCGTTTTTTTACATCTCCTCGACAGCCTCAATCCCCATAATCCCCAAGCACCCGCGCATAACCGACCGAAAGGCCGCCACGAGGTTGACCCTAAACTCCTCCGCCGCTCCACCGCTCCCTATCACCGGAACGGCGTGGTAAAACTCGTTGAACAATTGCGCCAAGTCAAACGCGTAATTTGCGATAACCGACGGCGACAGGCGCTTGTAGGCGAAGGTTGCGGCCTCCGGGAAGAAGGCGATTTTTTTCAGGAGTTTTATTTCCGTGGGCTCAAAATTTTCGGGGAGTTGGGATTTCCGGATTGCCGCGTCGCTTCGCTCCTCGCAATGACCGTCATTTTTACTTTTATCAACGCTATCAATATTACCCGCCTTTCTCAATATCGACGACGCCCGCGCGTAGCTGTACAGTAGGTACGGGCCGGTGTCGCCCTCAAAGCTGATGGCTTTTTTCGGGTCAAAGACCATATTTTTGGCTATATCGACCTTCAACAGTTGGTATTTGACAGCCGCCAACGCTATTCGCAGGCTTCTTTCTTCCGCTTCCCTCTCCCCTACTTCGTAGCGCTCCGCCACCTCCCGTTTCGCCAACTCCTTCGTCTCCAATATCAGGTCGTCCGCGTCTACCACCGTGCCCTCGCGGGACTTCATCTTTCCCTCCGGCAACTCCACCATGCCGTACGACAAATGCCTCATCTTGTCGGCCGCGTCGTATCCCAACTTTTTGAATATCGCTATCAATACGGCAAAGTGGTAGTCTTGTTCGTTGCCGACCACGTAGAGCGACGTGTCGTACTTAAACTCTTTATCTTTAAGTAGCGCCAAGTACAAATCTTGTACGATGTACACGCTCGTTCCGTCGGGGCGGAGTAGTACTTTGTCGTTGTCTTTGCCGCCGAGCTTTTCTTTCTCTAAGTTGACGGCGACCGCCCCGTCCTCCCGTTTGTAAAAGATACCCTTATCCATCCCGTCCGCGACGATCTCCTTGCCGTTCTTGTAGATATCGCTTTCGTAGTATTCCTTGTCAAACGATATCCCAAACAGTTTATACGTTTCACGAAAACCGTCGAGCGCCCATTTGTTCATCGTCTTCCATAATGAGACAGTCTCGGGTTTGCCGTCCTCCCACTCCTTGAGCATTTTTTGGGCGTCGTCGCTCCATGAGGGGGCGTCTTTGGATTTATCATTAAACATCACGTAGTAATCGCCTACAAAATGGTCGGATTTAATTTTCATACTTTCCGGCGTAGCGCCGTCGCCGCAACGTTTGTAGGCGAGCATCGACTTGCAGATGTGTACGCCGCGGTCGTTATTTATACTTGTCTTGAACACCTCGCACCCGCAAAAAGAGAGAATCCGGGCGGTACTGTCCCCTATGGACATATTGCGCAAATGGCCGAGGTGTAAGGGTTTATTGGTATTCGGCGAGGCGAACTCGACAACGGCGCGCAGCGGGCGCCCGTCAATCGTTCCGATAGGCGCAACTCCGCAATCCGCCAAGCTCGTCGGTACGGCGTTTGAATAGGTCTCAATAACGGACGCAGCCAATTCCCGCTTGTCAACAAAGAAGTTGAGGTACCCGCCGGAAGCCTCCACCCGAACCCTTCCCTCGTCGACAATCCCTATTCTATCCTTCAAATCCGCGGCTATAACAACCGGATTCTTCTTGAGAACTTTTGACAAAGCGAAGCAAGGAAAAGCGTAGTCCCCCAACTCATCGGAAGGAGGAACCGCGATGTTCTTTTCCACCTCAGTCTCGGAGAGATAATCTTTTAACAACACGGATACGGCGTTTACAATTTTTTCTTTCATATTTTTTATCCCTTTGATATATCTA
>LIUJ01000015.1 GCA_001462255.1 Fibrobacteria bacterium GUT77
AGCGACGAAGCAATCCAGAAAATCACTGTTAAAACGCTCATTATTAATCGAACTATAAAAAGATTTACCTACACCATATTGACTTTTTACCCCGCCGATATATTATATTATCTAAACGTGTTCATCCGAATCCGTCTGTTTGTACCCAAAACAAAACCGTAGGTAAAATGACCGACACGAAAATCATCAACGCAAAGTTCAACCTCTCGACGGCGAAGCGCCGTGCCGTCGCGTCGCCGTCGTTGCCAACGGCAATCATCGCGGCCGTGGCCTTGGCCGTAGCCGTCGTCCCGACCCCCATTTTGGCCCGCGACGTTCTCTTTTTGGGCGTGACCGACGTTCGCGGCGGGTCGGCGGAGCCGGAGCTTGAGGCAGCGTTACGCGCCGAATTCGCCGCCGATAAGCGTTTTAGGCTAATCGGCAAGGTGGAGACGGAGCGCGCGGCGCGGGAGATGGAGCGGCAGGGGCGCGCGCGGACGGAGGCTATTATCCCGGCCAACGTCGGACTTGCCGACTCGACCGTAATCGTGAGAGGGGTACTCAGAGAGCTCTCCATCGTCACCAAGCGCAGTTCGCTGTTGCTTTGGGGGAGGATCGACGCGCGGATGCGCTTGGAAGTCCATTTCAGCGAGTTTTCCGGCTCGTTGTCTCACCGCGAGGAGTTTAGCGCTACGGCCTCCAAGCGCAAAGACGTCATTCTCTTCCAAGACCCTAAGAAGACCGTGCACGTCTCCGCCACCGATCGGGAGGAACTTTTGGGGCGGATGCGGGCGGATCTCGTAAAGAGCGCCGTCGGTTTGACCGGGACGGTTTTTAACGCGATTGCCACCGGCGGGGCGTTGCCGGCCAAGGCTACTAAGGACAGCGCGGACACCGCCGACGGCGGCGCGGAGTTTTCCACAGTCAACGGCAAGGACGTGGCGCCCATAGGCGACGCGGGTGCGACGAACGCGGACAGCGGGAAGTGACCTTGCCTCAAAAAACACCGGCCAACATCCATATATTGCGGATTAACCATAGCGGATATACTATATATAGCGCCGATTGTGGGTTACCGCTATTTTAAAGACCGCCGCTACGGACGGGCAAACGCGGTAAAAAACGGCATCAAGCGGATTTCGCGAAGCGGCGATCAAAGGCGATTCGGCGTTCGGTTGTCAAAAAAAAATTTTATTTCTGTTGTAACATTATTATGCAATTATTATTTTATCCGTAATAGGTTATACCCACTATTTTTGGCCGCTTGGCCGCGCGGAGGTGTTTTTTTATATGGAAGAGCTCGGTTCATACAGAAACGTGTTTGACGACCAAAATGAGTTCAACAAGTTGCACGACCTCATTTTGAGCGCGGTGCAGGAGTTTTCGGCTTACCGCAAGGGTAATTTGACCTACGGCGAGATTATGTTTGTCATGGAGTGCATCCTCGACAATATGCGCGGTACTTCGGAGAAGGAGGCGCAGAGCCACACGATAAAGGGGCTTGAGTCGCCCTCGTTTACCACGTTGCTGTCCATAGCGTCGCGTCTTGTGGAAACGATGGTGAAAAAAGGGATCATCGGGTCGGCCGAGGAGGCCTATGTGCTTCACGGGGAGCGCTGATAGGGGCGGGATATGGATTTGACTTTTCCGTATACCATCTCCGTGCGACTGCCCAGCGACCTTGAGATCATCCCCTCCATACGCAAGTTCGTGTCGGAGGTATTGCAGGTATCGGGATTCAGCGCCAAGTTTGCCTTTCGTTCAGAGATCATAGTAGACGCCATTTGCAACAACGCGATTACCCATGGGAGTTCCGGGGGTGTCGACGGCGAGGTGGAGTTGTCGTGCGTAATACACGGCGATCGCCTTGAGGTGGTGGTGAGGGACAACGGCGGTTCCTCGGCGGATATAGAACGGTTGAAAGAAGCGGTACGCCGGACCCGGTTGGGATTGCCGTTGCCGGATTACGACTCCGGGGGAATGGGGCTGGAGATAGTGAAGCTTCTGTCCGAGACGATAGATATTAATGTTGATGAAAATAACGTGACGTCCATTCATGTGGTGCGTAGGCGGGAAGATGTCTGATAACGCGTTGACTATGGAGATTTCGTCCGAGTGGGGCGGCGCGGAGATCGCGGTGCTCAAGGTGTCGGGCTTTCTCGATTTTTCCGGCATTGCTATGCTGTCGCGTTTTTTCGACAAGATAGCGGCCGGGAATTGGAGCTACATCGTTGTCGACTTGGCCGAGTTGGAGGCTATATGCTCCGCAGCGCTGGGTGAGTTTATGGGATACCGCAAGAGGTTTGTGGAACGCGGCGGGAGTTTGGTTTTCGCGGGTTTGTCCGGCAACATCCGCTCCAAGCTAACGCTTTTGGGCGCCAACAAGATATTTTCTTTTTATCAAGACGTGCGTAGCGCGATAAACGCCTACAAGTGGGATTACAAGAAGCAGAGCAAGTCCGTCGCCATATCGTTTCCGGCGCATTTGGCGCTTGTTCCGCCGGTGCGCCAGTTCGCCTCGCGGCTCGTGCGGCAAAAGGGATACAGTGTCAAGGACGCGTTCCGCGTTGAGACCATAGTCGACGAGGTTTGCAACAACGCCGTGGAGCACGGAATCGACGAGCCGGGAAGCGCCGTTGACGTGCGTATAGCCGTAGATAAAGAGAAAATCGACATAACCGTGAGCAACAAGAGCGCCCCCGACAAAGTCGCCGTGCTCCGCGAGCTGACAAAGCCGCAGGCGCAGGGTAGCAATCACGTAGGAACGAATGACAAACGCGGGCGCGGCTTGGCCCTTATACGTATGTTGTCAAACGATATGGACGTGAATATAACGGAGCACGGCACAACCGTGCATGTAACAAAATTAAGAGAGGAATAGAGAGACGTTATGGAAACGCAAATACAGATAACCTGCGAAGAAATCGCCGGGAAAGCCAACGCCAGAATCGTAAGATTCGTAGGCGACTTGGACGCCACGAACGTAGACTACGTGACGGAGCAGATAACAAACTATTTCGGCGACGGCTTAGTTAAGATTGTAGCCGATTTCAAGCAACTGCGCTACGTAAACAGTACCGGTTTGGGCGTTCTACTCCACTTCAACAAGTCCGCCAAAGAGCGCGGCGGTTGCTTCAAGATAACGAACCTAAACGAAAACGTCTACGAAATCATAGAAATAATAGGCGCGGCGTCGCTCTTGGACATATACGACGAGATAAGCGAAGCCATAGCCGCGTTGGATTGATTGTTGTAGGCGGTTTTGGTTTGATGAACATTTATGACACTATTCCCATTAAGCTAAACGGAGACTTTCCATGCCAAACTCAAGTCGTAAACTTATCGCAGCGCTACTCTGCGCCACCGCGCTCTTAGTATGCCAATCGGCCAACGTCAAGGATCCCGTCGTAAAAGTCGGCGGAACGACGTTGGGTAGCGAGTCCATGGAGTCCTTTAGGAGAGTGGCCGGCGTATACCCCGCCCCCATGCCCTACTACTTCCCGGCGCAACGCTCGTCGCACACCTTCATGGCCGAATGCGAGGCGATATACAAGCACGCCGGCCACAAATCCTCCGAAATCTCCAAAAAAGTGCTTTCAAGCAACGATTGGACATGGAAACAACGCTACTACGCGTCGTTGCTCTTCTTCGACCTGCTACCGGAGAACTTGGGATTCACGGATAAGCAACTCAACGACTACTACAAAAAATCCTCGGAAGAGTTCAAGGTTACGGTCACTACGGCCGGCGGCCAAGACTCAAGCTACATTCCACCCTTCGACTCCATAAAGACACAAGTGGCCAACCGTTG
The DNA here is from genome assembly GCA_001462255.1 of Fibrobacteria bacterium GUT77. Lineage (GTDB taxonomy): Bacteria > Fibrobacterota > Chitinivibrionia > Chitinivibrionales > Chitinispirillaceae > GUT77. The sequence continues at coordinate 3,791 of LIUJ01000015.1, forward strand.
CTTCTACAACATCCACAAACCGGACTCGGCGTTCATAGCCGGGCTTAGCGACAAAGACAGCGCGGCCGTAATGAACCACTGGATTTACACCGTACGCTCCAACCCGCCCGATTTCTTCATGCGCCTATTCTTTAGGGAACGTACCGGTACGGAATACGCGGACTCAACGGAACAAATCGTAGACGACAAGATCGTGACGGCGGCGGACATGGACGTAATCACCGCTTGGTTACCCGAAAGCCGTAAAAATATGCGCAAAAAGGATATGGCGGAGTGGCTCTTCAAGTGGCTGTCGTTCTCGGAACAGGCCGAAAAACTCGGACTTACCGCAACGCCGCAATTCAAGGATATGCTCCACTGGGCGCAACGTATTGAGTTCGCTTTCGAGTACCTACGTTCCGAGGTGTTGCCCAAATCGGAGCCTACGGGTGCGCCCACCGCGTTGGACTCAGCCTTAGCGGAACTCATTGTCTACGATAACATCGGGCAAACGGGCAGACTTAACCCCCAATGGCTGGCCTCCGAGCTAAACGAAATCGTCAAGACTAGAGTATCCGTAATCGTCGACTCTGCGATACACTCCGTCCGCAAGAGCGCAAAAATCAACTTTCTGCAAAATGACTACCGCGACGATAAAGACGCCGACCCGGTAGCGCTCATGGCCAAAGCGGACTCTCTGCGCGAAGCCGCGTCCGACCCGGATATAGACATAGACGAGGCGGCCAAGCTCTTAGACGAGGCGGAAAAACTCTACCAAACACTCTCAACCGACTTCGCTTTCACAACCATCGGCCAAAAAGCGCTCGGAGAAATGGCCAAAACCCTAATCGACAAGTACAACACAAACCCCAAACAGGGAAAACACTTGGTAACCATGGCGATATACGCGTACCGCAAATCGCAAAAGCTAGACACCGACCTCGAAAACCTCTGCAACACCTACTTTTTGACCGGTTTGGCCTACGACGAGTACCTGAAAAACAACTCCTTGGCCGAAGCCAACTACAAATGGGTACTGCGCAACACCCCCAAGTGCGCCTTATCCCCCGACGCCGAATTCATGATCCAACACCTCGGCGAGCCGATGACGAGCATAGAGGAGATACAGGGCCAGTCCATGCGCCAAGGACGCGACGTCGACTTTGACGAAACGCCCGACGCGTCGGGAATCCTGTAAACGCGTATACACGCGTATTGAAGAAATCCCCATAGGGTTGATACTGACGTAAACGGTAACGCTTACGTCAGTTAATTATCGCTAACCGTCTTTACGTGGGCGGGACGAGTCAAGAGCGTTGTGATTTTTTGGCGGTAAAAGCTAATCTAGGACGCAACGGACGGAGAGTTCATCGTATTTGTAGTACATACTCTCGCGTACGTTGTCGTTATTGTAAGCCATGTCTCGACCTTGACCGAACCCTTTATCGGCATTATTCACAGTAGCCGTCCACCATCCGCCGCTGCTCCCGACATCGGCAAAATGTTCACCGTCACTAAAACCGCCGGGAAGTGCGGAGAAACCGTAATTGTCCGTACCGTTACCGCTTCTGTCCTCATAATCCATCCAACTGCTCTTCGATTTCAATATTTTACCGGCATTATCCCAACTCCAAAAACCGTCACCGTACTTTTCGCTATAATGTTTTCGCTTTCCGCCTACCGTACGCATCAAGTTGTCCCATTCATTCGTAGACGGCAAATGCCATCCAACGGGACAAGCATTTTGCGCCGTCTTCCAATCGTACAACCGACCGTATTTATCGCAGTTGAATTCTTCTATATGATAGCAACAAGATTCACCGGTCTCATAATTCAAATTTTCCGCCATCCACGTCTGTTCCCCTATTTGTACAATGGCGTATTGTTGACCGTCCCGGTCATCGGTAAAAGACGGTATCGATTCCATTCTATCATAAACATGTTGTGGAATTTTACTTATATCTTTGTTTTGATCGTTCATCAACCTAATGTACTTAGCGTAATGTTTTTTGGCTTTTACCCGTTCACCGTTACCCCAGTAGGCGTCCGCGATGTTTAAGTGCGCGACGACCCGTTGCGGATATTCTTCCAGTACGGCGTCCAACAAATAAATTGCCGCGTCATAAGCCT
>LIUJ01000016.1 GCA_001462255.1 Fibrobacteria bacterium GUT77
AGCGACGAAGCAATCTCGATGAGCCAAAAACCGGTGCTCATAAATAAAAAAGGTCGGAAATACAAAATGGCGAATGCGATTGTTATCGGCGCCCAGTGGGGCGATGAAGGTAAGGCTAAGGTCATTGATTACTTGACCGAGCGCGCGGACGTCATCGTCCGTTTTCAGGGCGGTTCCAACGCCGGACACACCGTAAACGCGAACGGGCGCACATACGTGTTCCACCTTGTGCCGTCCGGTATAATAAGCCCCGGCAAGGTTTGCGTCGTCGGCAACGGCGTGGTTTTTGACGCCGAGGCATTTTTGGCCGAGGTCGACGAGCTTGTCGGCGTGGGCGTATCCGTTACGGATCGCCTCTTCGTCTCGGACTTGGCGCACCTCGTGCTTCCATACCATAAAGAACTCGACGCGGCGTCGGAGTCGGTGCTCGGCGCCGGAAAGATCGGCACCACCGGACGCGGCATAGGGCCAACCTACGCCGATAAGGTCTCGCGCGTGGGCATTCGCGTAGGCGACCTCCGCGATTGGAATTCCTTCTGCCGAAAATTTTTAGACAATATAGCCGAAGCCATGCGACGCCTAAAAACGCCGGACGGCGACGTGCCCGACCTCGACGAAGACGCGATCCTCGACCGGTGCTACAAGATCCGCGAACGATTGCTCCCGTTCGTCAAAGACACCGCCGCATACCTCTTCGACGCGGAGCGCAGCGGAAAGCGGTTGCTCTTCGAAGGGGCACAGGGAACGTTCTTAGACGTCGACCACGGCACCTACCCGTTCGTCACATCCTCCAACACAATAGCCGGCAGCGCCTGCGTCGGCGCCGGAGTGAGCCCGCGGAGCATCGGCCACTGCATAGGCATAGTCAAAGCGTACACCACTCGCGTAGGCAACGGCCCGTTCCCCACCGAACTGACCGACGAAACAGGCGAAAAACTGCGCTCCGTCGGCAAAGAGTTCGGTAGCACAACCGGACGCCCAAGGCGTTGCGGTTGGTTCGACAGCGTTATGGTCAGAAAGGCCGTGCAACTGAACGGGTTCTCAAGGCTCGCCCTAACAAAACTCGACGTGCTTAATGACATGGACGAAATCAAGATATGCACAAAATACGAAATCAACGGGAAAAAAATCGACCAGTTCCCCACAAGCGCGCAAGATCTGGAACAGGTAAAACCCGTATACGAGGTCATGCCCGGCTGGAAGCAAGACATCAGCGGCTGTAAAAAACTGTCGGAACTGCCTACGGAGGTAACGGGTTACATAAGCAAAATCCAAAGGCTCTGCTACGACGTACCGGTGTTGCTCGTTTCCGTAGGGCCGGATAGGGCGGAAACCATCGAGGTGGCCGGCCTCTAAAGCCAAGTCTCTATGGCGGATTTCTATCTATCCCCCCTGCGAGGGATTACCGACAAAATCTTCCGAACGGCCTACGAACGGCGCTTCGGAAGATTCGACTACTTAGTCGCGCCGTTCATCCCCACGATTTTGGGGAATAGGGTCAGAGACCATCACATAAGGGATTTATTGCCGTTGGCCGAGCGGAGTCGAGGCCAAGTCATTTCGACCCCGCTCAATGATCGTCTTATTCCGCAAATAATAGGCCGCGATCCCGCCGGATTCCTGCTTTTATCCCAAAAATTCTCCGACATGGGATTCTCCTCCGCAAATTGGAACCTCGGTTGCCCAGCTCCGCTTGTGGCCAAAAAAGCGCGCGGTTGCGGGCTGTTGCCGCATATAGATGTCATAAAGCGATTCTTAGACGAGGTAATCCCCAAAACTCCCATCCCGCTATCAATAAAAGCGAGGCTCGGCTACGAATCGCCGAACGAACTAGAGGCGTTAATACCGCTGTTCAACAATTATCCCATAAAAGAATTAATGATTCACCCGCGAACGGGAATACAACTATACGGCGGCACGGTTGATATCGACAAATTTGAGACTTGTCTCAACCTATCAAAGCATACGGTCGTATACAACGGAGACATAGTATCGGTCGACACGTTTAAGCGATTAACGGAAAGATTCCCAAGTATCAATAAATGGATGATAGGCAGAGGAATAGTAATGAATCCGTTTTTGCTGACGGAATTACGGAGATTCGTTAACGAGGCGGACTCGTCAACGTCCGTCGCGTCCACAATGTCCACCAACCCGACACCGCCCCCCAAACAAGACGCTTCTCAAATAATAACCTTTCTAAACGACCTGCTTGCCGCATGTAAAGCCCATCCGTACCCCATAAAAGTCTTAGGCCGCATGAAAGAGATTTGGAGGTATTTGGGAATCGGAATTGACGGATGGGAAGAATTATCCAAACGCGTCATTCAATGCAAATCATTACAGGAGTACGTCTGTGTAATACACGGTTGAGTGAAATTCATCTGGATTGCTTCGCTGCGCTCGCAATGACGTGTGGTGAGGTTGTCATTGCGAGGAGCGAAGCGACGAAGCAATCCAGATGTGTCGAAATTAAACGTTGAGAAAAATACTTTCGGGTTAAAAACACTCCTATCCAACCAGCTCCTTCCCCTTCCACCGCCCGCCGCGCCACCTGAAGAAAATGACTATCCCCCTGCTCCACTCGTCCGCCGCCAAAGCGATACAGATGCCTATCAATCCCCATCCCAGCGCGATTCCAAGCACGTACGCCAGCGTTACCCCTACGCCCCACATGAATATCATTCCCACATACACCGGGAAACGCACGTCTCCGGCGCCTTTAAGCGCGGGAATGATTATCACGTTGAAGTTGCGCCCCGGCTCGTGGATGAGCGCGACCAACAGTACGCCGAACGCCATCGCGTGGATATCCGTATTTTGCGTGAACGTGTTGATAATCGGGAACTGCAACAGCTTTACCGCAAGCACCAGCGCCGTCGATATGGCCGTGCCGGCGAGGAAGTAGCGGTAGACCTTGCGTTGCGCTATGTCGGCCATCATCGCGCCCACGTAGTATCCCACTTTTATCTGTACGGCGCTACCTATGGAAATAGAGGTAATGAAGACGAAGCGTAGCACGGTAATGGCGAAGACGTAGGCGTTCATCGCGTCGGTGCCTAAGGAGGAAACCATGCGCATTATCATTATTTGACCGAGGTTGTAGGAGAGGTTTTCCCCGGCCGTGGGCACGCCGACGGCGAGTATGCGGCGATAGACGGAGGTCGGCACCCTGAAGAGGCCGCCTTTTTCCAATACGATGTCTTTGCGCCGCCTCATCATTATATAGAGTATGACCGTGGCGGCGATCTGGCTGGCGATAGTGGCGAGCGCCACGCCCTGTATGACGGAGACGGTTACGCCGAACGGCCCGTGCAACTGTTCGCCGAGGGGACGGGCGGCGAAGTCGCGGAAAATGGAGACGTAGTTGCCGCACACGTTTATCGCCATCGCCACGACGTTCACGATCATAGGGCCGCGGCTGTGGCCGTAGGAGCGGATGATCGTGGCGAGGATCATATTTATAGCGACAAAGACGGATCCGGCGCTGTATATGACGAAGTAATCCATGGCGTAGGCGTGCACGCCGGGGGCGAGCTTGAAGAAGCCTATAACGAGCGACGCGCCGAGGCAGAGCGTAACGCTAAGCAGCACGGAGAATACGACGAGGAGGGCGATGCTCCCCTGCGCCACCCGCCCCGCCGCCTCGGTATTGCGGGCGCCGAGGTTTTGGGAGATGAGGATACTCGCGCCGGAAGCCACCATAAGGTACAGCAGATTTATGAAAAAAACGAGATGGTTTATCACCCCGGTCGCCGCGACGGCCTCCTCCGCGTAGTACGCGAGCATGAAGACGTCGGCGCTGGTAATGGCTACGCGGATGATGTTCTCAATCATTATCGGCCACGCGAAGTGCATAAGCGGGAGGTTCACGTGGGCGTTTTTATTGATATCGGTACCGGTATTTACGCTCGCGTCGATTTTAGTGTCGATACAGGCATTAGTACCTACGGACACTTCGGCGTCCAACGGGATGTCGGCTTCCGTGGGGATGTCGGCCAAATACTCCGCCGTGTGCAACTGCGGTTGCGGCTG
>LIUJ01000017.1:0-10375 GCA_001462255.1 Fibrobacteria bacterium GUT77
TGTTACAGTAGCCCTCCCCTTAAATTCGTATTTGACTTTATCTTTTATCTTTTATCTTTTATTTTACACCAATATGGACCTATTCGACCAAAACCGCAAATCCGTATTAAGCCGTAGCGCCCCGCTCGCCAACCGCATGCGTCCGCGCACGCTCGACGAGTACATCGGCCAAGAGCACATCATCGGCCAAGGCCGCCTGCTACGCCGCGCCATCCAAATAGACCAACTCTCCAGCGTAATCTTCTACGGCCCCCCCGGCACCGGCAAAACGACCCTCGCCCGGATCATCGCCAACACCACCAAAGCGAACTTCATCTCCATAAACGCCGTGCTCGCCGGCGTCAAAGAGATCCGCGAAGCCATAGACGACGCCCAAAAAGCCCTCGCCCACTACCAAAAACGCACCACTCTATTCGTCGACGAGGTTCACCGCTTCAACAAGTCGCAACAGGACGCCCTCCTCCCACATGTAGAAAACGGCACGCTCACCCTCATCGGGGCGACCACCGAAAATCCGTACTTCGAGGTGAACAAGGCGCTGGTCTCACGCTCAAGAATATTCCAACTCACCGTATTAACGGAGGACGACCTAAAGGCAATCGCGATGCAGGCCCTCTCCGACAAGGAACGCGGCTACGGCAATAAAAACGTTGTAATAGACGACGACGCTCTAAATCACTTAGTGCGCACGGCAAACGGCGACGCCCGCGGCGTGCTCAACGCGCTGGAACTCGCCGTGGAGACGACGCCGGAAGACGACGCCGGCGTGATAAGAATCACCCGCGCCATCGCCGAAGAATCGATCCAGCAACGCGCCGTCCTCTACGACCGCGACGGCGACGCCCACTACGACACGATAAGCGCCTTCATAAAATCGTTGCGCGGCTCCGATCCCGACGCCGCCCTCTACTGGATGGCAAAAATGGTCTACGCCGGGGAAGACCCTCGGTTCATATTTCGCCGTATGCTCATCTTCGCGTGCGAGGATATCGGTATGGCCGACCCAAACGCGTTAATCGTGGTGGTAAACGCGGCGCAAGCCTTCGATTACGTGGGAATGCCGGAGGGCAGGTTCCACCTGTCGCACGCCTGCATATACTGCGCCACCGCCCCCAAGAGCAACTCGTCGATGGCCTTTTTCGACGCGCTGAACACCGTGGCGCAGTCCGCCTCCGACGACGTGCCGAACCACCTGCGCGACGCTTCGCGGGACGGCAAGAGCTTGGGGCACGGCAAGGGTTACCTGTACCCGCACGCCTACAGGGATCACTGGGTGGCGCAACAGTATTTGCCCGATCACCTAAAAGGTCAGGTGTTTTACAACCCCGGAGAGATCGGGTACGAGAGGCACGTTAAGGAGAGAATCGAGAGATACAGAAAATCTTTGGGAAAATGAATACGCGCCGTTTTTCGACGCGCATTCGTCAAATTCAACGTCACATCATATTAATTGCAGTGCCAACAATACCTTCTCGCGTTTGCCGTTTTTCGTTGACAGCGTTCCTTTAATCAGATACGTTCCGGCGCCGACGGGTTTCCCGTTCGCGTTCGTCAACGACCATGACGCTATGTGGCGTTTGCCTATGCCGCCATACGCGCCGTTAATGTCGATTTTGTTGACGAAATTTCCACTCTCGTCAAAAACTTGTAGCGTTCCCTTAACGATTTCGGTACCTTGCCAATAGAGGGCGACGGTACCGTTTTGCCTTAAAGCGGGATTCGGGCCCGCGGTGAGGCCGCCGTATGTCGCTTTGGCCGGTTGAATCCGCGCGGTCTCAACGGTAAATTGTGCGCTCGGCACTACCCTATCAGGCGATTTTACGGCTACGATAATCGTATCAAATAGCGCGGTGACGTTTATGTCTCCCGTCAGCGTCGAATCTATACGAGGATTGGCCGTAACGCTGTCGCTCCACATTACAAAACGGTAATTGGGGGTGGTGACTATAGCCTCAATAGACGGCCCGTTCGCGCCGTACAGCAGACTATCCGTGTGCATTGAGACTGAACTCCCCTGACCGTTCACACGCAACCTGCCGTTGAGACCGGCTGTGTAGGTCAATTTGACTTTGCTGACGCTGTCCGCAAAGTATGCCCAATAGGTTATGTCGCCCATAGCGGTATCCGTCTGCACCGGATCGGTTGATTTTTTATCTTCACCGATGTAATCCGTCCAATCCCAACGTATAAATCTATAACCGGTTCTCGGACTCGCCTCCACGGATGAAACTGAACCGTACTCCACCGATTTTACCAACGTATCGGCCACCAACTCTCCCTCGTTGTCATCTTTTGACACAAGATTACCTTGTCCCTTAATAGCGATATATCTCATAGTGTACTTCTTAAGGATGAAACGGGCCTCAATCGCTAAGCTTTTCGCCGTCAAATTCGACAGCTTGAGCTTTCCGGTCGCCCCGCTCTCGGACGACGCTTGGACTACGGAAAAACCGTCATATTCGCCGACGGCAAGCGCCGCGTTTGAGCCGACCTGATACCAGCCGTCAAGACTATCCGCTATCGTTCTTACGGTACCGTAGTTGAGCGTATCAAGCGCCGGCCTCGCGTTGACGGTATTCAATTCCACCAAACGGTTGGCTATCTGCGCATACTCCGCCCCGCCGGCCGCGGTAACGCCGGAGAAAGCCCCGCCTAATGTGGCCGTTACCGTTATCGTTTGACGCGGAAAAAACTCGTTTTTTAGGTATGGATAGTTGTTTGAAATACCCCACGCGGCAACATCCGCCGTTACAAAATTCTTTACTTCGTTATCCGATGAATCCATCATTTGGTCGGTAGTTTTACCTGTCCCACCGCCCGATTCGGCAATTTTGGAACGATCCTTGTCCCAAAAGCTGTAGAGCGTTGAACCGTTATTGTCCTGCGTACCGATCAACCCGCCCACCGCGCTACCGCCGCTCACCGCGCCGGCGGAGTAACACTGTCGTACCTGACCGTCGTTATTCCCGACCAATCCGCCGACTCCGCTCGCATCCTTGCCGACCACCTCGGCTATTGAGTAACTGCTTGACACCTTAGCCATGTCGGTAAGCCATCCGACAAGTCCGCCTACCTTTCGATCGCCGTCGACAATAACCCTGCCTACGGTGTAGCTTTCGGTAATTTCGGAGGAGGCGCTTGCCGACCCCACAAGCCCGCCGACGTTAATTGCGTTCTTGCCGTAGACATACGCCGATGAATAACAAACCTTGATTGTTCCACCGCCTTCAAGCGCGCCCACAAGTCCGCCGACATCAACCTCGCCTACCACCGTCCCCGACACGGCGCTATTCTCGACCGCGCCCCCAAACTGCCTCCCCACAAGCGCCCCGACTCCGCCGTATCCGGCGACCGTGTCGGCAACGACAATAACGTTCCTTATCTTCGCCCCAATCGTAAACCCGAATAGACCTATGTTGGAACCGTCAACTCCGTTGGAGACCGTGCGCTTTATGTACAAACCACTTACCGTATGCCCCCCGCCGTCAAACGTACCGGTAAACGCCGAGTCCGGATTGACAACCTGAACGCCTTCTTTATACGTCAAAACGTGCCGTCCTATCGGCAAGAACCCCGCCCCGTCGTTTAAGTTGCGACTACCCGAAGCGTCAATATCCGCAACGAGCTTGTAATTGCCGTTAAGCGGATATTTTTCGTGAACACCGATACTGCGGAGTTCCTCAAAAGCGGATATCTCCACCGTATCCGTCCCCGCGCCCTGATCTTGAGCATGAGTAACGGCGGATACCGACACCACCGCAAAGGCGGCGACAACGGCCATTGCTCCCAACCGCCTAAAATAACGGTTTACCGTCGACATATAAACCTCCGATGCCTGTTCAAGGGACGTTGTGTGCTACGAACGTAACGTAGCATATATTTACGTATAAATATAAATCAAAATTTTGAAAATTTCAACGAAAGACGATTGAACGCGGTTTTGATTTCGCCGCACCGCGAATAAACAAAGAAACGGTCATCGGCAAATTTATCTCGCCGTAAGGCAAATGACCGTTTCCCCAAAATCCCGCTTTCTACGACGCGGTCACGTCAACGGCCGCCCCGTCAACAGCCTCTTCCCCGCCTTCCTCATCCTTCTTCTTCGGAATCTTAACCTCCGATTCCGGCTTTATCGGGTACTTCGCCTGATGGTCTGCCCACAGCTTCGCGTCCTTGCCCTTGAAGTACTCGCTTATGCTCAAGACAATTTTGCGCCCCTCCATGTCGAACTCTATGACCGTCGCCGGTACCCTGTCGCCCACTTTATAGATGCGCGACGGATGGTTCACCTCCTCGCCCAACTGGTTCAGCGGAATCAAACCCTCTACTTCATCGTTTAGATTAACCACTATGCCGCGGTCAAGAATGCGGGCGGCCTCGCAGTCCGGGAATTCCAACCCGACCGTGTACTCCTTAGCCAAGTCGCCCCACGGATCCTCCGTAAGTTGCTTGACGCCGAGAGAAATGCGACGCTTCTCCTGGTCGATGTCGAGCACCTTGACCTCCACCGTGTCGCCCTTTTTGAGCAACTCGCCGGGATGGTTGATTTTCTTCGTCCACGACATATCGGAAACGTGAATAAGTCCGTCCACGCCCTCTTTGAGTTCCACAAACGCGCCGAAGGCCGCGATGTTGCGCACCTTGCCTTTGAGAACGGTGCCGATGGGAAACTCAACGGGCACGTTCTCCCACGGATCGGGCTCAAGCTGCTTGAAGCCAAGCGATATCTTCTGGCTCTCCTTGTCGATCTTCAGCACCACGGCCTCCACGATGTCGCCTATGCCCACGATCTTGGAAGGATGCTTTATATGTTGCGTCCACGACATTTCCGATATGTGGATAAGACCCTCGATGCCCTTTTCCAATTCCATAAACGCGCCGTAGTCGGTGATGGAAACAATCTTGCCGCGTACCTTGGAACCTTCGGGGAACTTGTCCTCAATACCCTTCCAAGGATGTTCGGAAAGTTGCTTGAGGCCGAGCGATATACGCTCCTTGTTCTCGTTGAAGTCGAGCACCTTGACCTGCAGTTTGTCGCCCAACGCCACGATCTCCGACGGGTGGTTGACGCGACCCCACGACATATCGGTAATGTGGAGCAACCCGTCCACGCCGCCCAAATCGATAAAGGCGCCGAAGTCGGTTATGTTCTTCACCGTACCCTCGCGTACCTGCCCCTTGTCGAGTTCGGCCAAAATCTTCTCGCGCATGGCGGAGCGGTCTTCCTCCAAAATAACGCGGCGCGAAACGACTATGTTGCGGCGCGTCTTGTTCACCTTTATAACGCGAAAATTGAAGCTCTGCCCGATGATGGCGTCCATATCCGGAATCTGCCGCAAGTCGATCTGCGATCCCGGAAGGAAAGCGTCCACCCCAAAGAGGTCGACCACCACGCCGCCCTTGATGCGCCGCACCAATCGCCCCTCCACCGTCTCCTGCTTCTCAAACACGTCGTATATCTTGTCCCACACCTTGAGAAAGTCGGCGCGAGACTTGGAAAGGATGATCTGACCCTCGCTGTCCTCGACCTGCTCCAAGAACACGTCTATCTCATCGCCCGGTTTGAAATCCTGCACGTTTTTAAACTCGGAGAGCGGAACTATACCCTCCGACTTGAAGTTGACGTCTATGATAACCTCTTTGTCGGTAATCCGGAGAATACGGCCTTTGACGACCTGACCCTCTTCGAGCCCGGCAAGCGTCTGCTGGTAGTCCTTGAGGATGTCGTCGACTTGGCCCGACACATAGTAGCTCTCCTCAAACTCGGAGAGGTCCACCTCTTGACCGGATGCGTCTACGCCCTTTAGGTGCTTAGGTTCCGCGTGGGTTGCGTTGGAGGATTTACTCATGGGAATGCTCCTTCTGTACTGCAATGGGTTAAGGTTTATGGGTTATATTTATTAATAATGTACAGACACGACTAACCGCGTCTTTACATCTTTGTCAACGCAACGATAAAATCAATCTGTTCATCCAACGTCATCCCGGTAGTATCCATCTCTACGGCACCTTCGGCTTTTGTCAGCGGGCTGTTGGACCGAGTTGAGTCTTTGCGATCCCTTGTTTCTATATCGGCTATCAACTCTTTCAACGATTTATTGATACCCATCGCCGCGAAATCTTTTTGACGGCGTTTGGCTCTCTCCTCTACCGAGGCGGTCATGTATATTTTTATGTCGGCGTTTGGGAAGACTACCGTGCAAATGTCCCTTCCCTCACAAACAACGGTATGACCGGCGGCTATCTTTCTTTGTTGATCGACTAACGACGTTCTTACCGCATCCCTCGCGCAATAGTCGGAGACGTTTTTTGTTACCTCGTCGGAGCGTATCGCCGCGCTTACATCCTCGCCGTCCATAACGATACGGATATCGGGCGGCGCCCCCTCAAAAATCATCTCCGTCTCACGCGTAACCGCCGATAAAGCCTCGTCGTCGGTATACGGGACGCCCAACCGCAACGCCTTTAGGGTAACGGCACGGTACATTGCCCCGGTATCCAAATAAACCGCCCCTAACTTGGCCGCTACCGCCTTGGCCGTAGAGCTCTTCCCGGAACCGGCTGGACCGTCTATCGCCACTACCATTGCCAAAACCCCCGTTTTCACCGCTGTTTTAGCCCTATTTACCGCAAAACCATAAAAATATATAATGGGCGGGCGGAAAATCAAGTTTTTTTATTTAGGAAGTTCGATTTTTTGCTTTACGACAATCAAAAATCGGTAGATTCAACGTAACACACTATAAATCAACACATAATGTAGGACAAGCGACTGGGAGAAGATTATGATGAATGACGTCATAATCTTCTCAGGTTATTTGATGTAATAATTATTGATCCCACGCCCCGTCTTTGGCGCTAGAAAATTTATCATTCGGCCCCGCGGTGGTTTCTTTGCGATTATTGTCATTGAGATATACGGCATGACCCTTGCGCGATAGAACCGTACCGTCCTCATCTTTTACCGCGTTACCGTTCGTCGGGTCGCTTTTGTAACCGGTTATGGTTCCGCCGGTCTTAGTAAATTTTACCCAGTCGTATAACACATACACCCCGCCGCCGCACTCGCGAGCGGTATTGCCGGTTATGGTACCTCCGCGAATAGTAATGGTCGCCATGTTGTACGACGGCGCCACTCCGCCGCCTTTAGACGCGGTGTTGCCGGAAATGGTACCGCCGTTCATAATAAAAGTATCGCCTACGCAAACCCCGCCGCCTACCGACGCGGTATTGCCGGAGATGGTTCCCCCGTTCATTTCAAAGATTCCATCTCTAACATACACCCCACCGCTACCGTTACCGGTAATGGTAGCGCCGGTATTCATATTAAACGTTCCGCCGTTTACGCTAACCAAACCGTTGCCGCTCATCCCACGCCCCGCTCTCGAACCGGTATTACCGTTGTGCCCCATAAGGGTAATGTCTCTATCCAAAACAAAAGTAACCCCTTTCATTACGGTAAACATCGTCCCGTTGGACGAAAGCCTTATCGTTCTGTTTCCCCCTACGCCTCTCAAAACCACCGTGATGTTTATCCCTCCGCTAAAGTCAAACGTGTATGGAGCGATCTTCTCGTCGGCGCTCACCTCAATGATATACGTGGTATGGCTGTCCGCGCCCTTTTGCAACCAAGCCAATTTTTGGGCAAGGTTGCCGCCCTGAACCACCGTTCCCTGTATAGGCGGCGCCGCTTTGTCGTCCGATACGGCCGGTTGCGCTGGCGGCGTCGCCGATACGTACGCGGAACCGGCATAGCCCGAACCCGAACCCTGCGCCGTGGGCTTAGGACCCACCGGCATCCCAAGCATAGACCCTATCTGCCACTGAATCATCTCTATAATCTTGCCGCCGCGCGGCAGCTCCGTCATGCTCGCCAGCTCCGCCACCTTACTCTGAACGCTCACCATTCTCGTAGCCACGTAGGAGACCCCGTCAAGCTCCGAACGCTGGACGACGCATACATACTGCGCGCCGGCGTCGCGGCCGAGCGTAGCGATGTCGCCGTCGGACACCGACCCGCTCATCTGCCTGTTTTGCTCTTGAGCCACAACGTCAATGGCGTCAACGGCTATCATCTGGTACTTGCCGCTCTGAATCAAAAAGGTATTGACCGCCGACGCCAAAGCGTCGCGCCCGTCCGGATTGCCCATAATGTAAACGGCGGCTTTCGGCCTGGACGACGACGGCGATTGCTGTTGCGCAAAAGCAACGGAGCAGAGAACGCTTAACGCGACGGCGCTTCTAACGAGTGTCTTTACAAGTGACGTCATTGAAAAAGACTCCTTGCTATCGGTTGAATTAGTTATATATTTTGACAACACACTTTCTACAGTTTTCTCTCTACGGATAATCCTCCCCACCCTCAGAAAAAGGGTTACAACGCAATATCCGCCATACCCCCTTAAAGAACCCCTTCACACCGCCATATTTTTCTACCGCCAAAATCATGTAGGCGGAGCAAGACGGTGTGAACCTACAGAATCTCGGATGCGGGATCCTTTGGTATAGGCGGACGAAAGAAATTATGAGCTTGCCGATATTGTCTACTCCTTATGTTCCTAAGATTAAAACATGGTCCGCCGATCTACTGACTTTCACCATGCTTTTTTTTCCACAAATGTTCGCCAATCGTAACAGCGACAGTTTTACCTATCAGTAAGCCAAAAACCACGCCAATAAATATAGCGGCAACCGGCATTACTTTGATCGAATAGGCAAGCGCGAAAAGGAGCCCCCCTCCGCCGACTAAGAGCCCGCAACCCCAGGTACATCCCCGCGCGCCTCCTATAACACTAAGACAAATACATAAAACGGCAATGCCACACAAAATCCACACATAACCCGAATTTTCCACATCCTTAAATCCCTCGTTGAATACGCCAAATGCGAGCAAACCGCCAATCAACCCGCCCAATACAATGGAAAGCGCGTCCCAAGGCCGCATTTTTTCCCGATGTTTCTTCTGCTTCAACTTTAATTCTTCAGTTTCCCGCCTTTTCTCCTCCAATTTTAGCTTCTGTTCTTCAGCCTCTTGCTTTTTCTCGTCCTCAGTCTTCTCAAGCGGTTTATCGGCGGTGAGCCTTTCCAATGCTTTTTTCGCGTCGTCACAACCAAGATTTGCGGCCACCGCAATTAATTCCTTGGCATACGCTACGTCTTTAGGGATTCCGTCACCGTTATAATAACAAACTCCAAGAGCATACCGCGCAGAATTGTCCCCTTGGTCGACAGCTTTGGCATACCAAGAAACCGCTTTCTCCATATCTTTCGGAATGCCTTCACATCCGTTTTTGTAACAATCTGCCAATTTTTTCATCGCGACAACGCAACCATGCTCGGCGGCTTGGGTATACCAGAAAACCGCTTTCTCTTCGTCTTTCGGGACACCATAACCGTTCCAATAAAATTCTCCTGTTTCCCACTGCGCATCAACGCTACCTTGGTCAGCGGCATCGGTGAACCAACGAAGAGCTTTTTCATAAGACTTGTTGTGGAGTAAATTCCCATTCTTCCACCATTTTCCAAGTTCAAGTTGTGCATCTATATGACCTAGTTCGGCTGCATTCTTAAGATAGCCGTATATATCCGTATAGCGTAGTCGTTGTACATCAAGATCGCTATGGATCATTGATACCCTTTGCTTCTCCCTTTTGTATAGTTCGAACTGCTCTTGGGCCATTATCTGATTTTCATCAGAAATATTCATACCGAACTTTCTCACACACCTTACCGAACATCCGCAGTTTTTCCTTTTAATATAATCTAGGTTAAGCTCACTCCAATCGCTCCACATCCCAACAGAAAGGGCAGCTGTATCGGTATTAATTCCAGGGAAAAGACCTTCGGCAAAGCCTTCTGCTAAACTTTTGCGTTTTGCTAATATTTTTTCATCAAATTCTACGGCTGTCCACCATTCGCAACCAGTACCACCACCGGAGAAACTGCCATCGGAGCCCCTGTCTCCGCTCGGTAAAGCCGAAAACCCGAAACTGTCCGTATAGGGGGCGTCAGCTTCCCTAGTCCAACCAACTTTCGCTTTTAGGTTTGCACAGTCACAAGACGCTTTGTTATACAAAACTTCCCATTCGTATTCTGTCGGCAGATGCCACCCTTCGGGACAAGCTTTCTTAGCCGTCTCCCAATTGTACAACCGACCGTATTTCTGACAATTGGACTCGTCGTCATCGTAGCACCAACTGCCGTCGATATTGTACCGGAGGTTTTCCGCCATCCATTCATAGTCACCTATTTGCACCGTCCGGTACTTTTGCCCGTCTCTTGGGTCAATAAAGTATCCCATATAAACCCTATTCTTATAAGGAACCGTTTGTTAAACGTCCCCCGGCCCCGTGCCGGAAAGGACAAACCGAACTCG
>LIUJ01000017.1:10582-10817 GCA_001462255.1 Fibrobacteria bacterium GUT77
GTTAAACGTAAACACATCTTACTTTTTCGTTGTATATGGTTAAATATGTAAAAGCCGATTTTATTAATGGCGGTAACGCGCGAGCGTTCCACGGGCAGGTGTTTCGAAGCGCGACGTCGAGCGGTATTTGTACTGATTTTTCGCGTGGTTTGTTCGGCAAACCAAATAATCGCGAGACATATCCTACTGAACAGCAGGGTATTGCTTGTCGTAAATCCTTTAAAATCAATAACTT
>LIUJ01000018.1 GCA_001462255.1 Fibrobacteria bacterium GUT77
CGCCTTGTGTTGGTGTCCCCTTAGCTCAGAGGCAGCCGGAGGCTGTAAGTGAACCGGCCGGTTTCCCAACCGCGCGAGCGGTTAAACAGTGCGTTGACGGTCCCCTGGCGAGTAGCGAAGCCGAAAGTCGGGGTCTTTTTCCGCAACATATCAATAATACTAATAAACAAACGCAATATCGTCTACCTGCAAATATCCGGTATCGGGAACGGTATCCAAGAATCCGTTTAAAAAGGCAAATAGCCTATGAATTTTTACGCTAAGAACGCCTATTACGGACGGGGCGTAAAATCAAAACTCAAAAAATTCGTCAAAAAGTTGGTTTTTTCGTTGGGAAAATGTATATTGTGGATATAGGGCTGTATTTCGCTTTCCTTAACCCCGTAACCCTTTAGCGATAGGAGTGCGCGATGAAAAATCGTAGCGTATGTAGGGCGGCGCGAGGCGTATGCGTCTTGGCTGTTGTCGCGGCGACGGCCGTAATGTCTGTAGGTTGTGCCAAGAAGGTTTCTCTTGAGGAGGGTAAGGCGAAGGTTGCGGAGTTGGCCTCTAAGGGTGTTCCGGAGCGGGAGATGTCGGACATAAAAATGTACATCTTCCAAATGGAGACGGCGCGGAAAACGGGGAACAACAGTATGTTCGGCATATATCAGGACTCGCTCACTACGGCTCTCGCGACTTTTGAGGCGAAGATGGCGGATATACTCGCCGGCGCGGGACCGTTTATGGACTCACTCCGGCGGGATTGCGACGCTAAGGTCGCGCAACTCAACGGGTTGCACCTTGCCGAGGCGGAGAAGGGGAAGAGGCCGGTCGATTCGCTTATGGCCATAGAGAGCCAAAAGCTTTACGCCCGCGACCGTCTAATGACTTGGGCGCTCGACTTGGACACGCTTATCACGCAACAGAAGCTCGCCGACTCGCTGCGCGGCGAGTTTGTGGGAATTTGGGTGAAAGAGGAGGAATCGCCCGACAAGCGCTATCCTCGCTTGGAGCGTACCGAAATCCACATGAAGAAGGATGGGACGCTCTTCATAATGGAGGGCGGAAAGGGCAAGCTCGACGACGTCTCGTCGGACGATTGGCTTATTGAGTCTTACGGAACGTGGGACGTGATGGGCGACGTGGCCCGGCACTACATAACGAGGGAGAAGCTCGTTCGCCAAATATACACCGGCATAGACCCGCAAACCGGCAAATTGCGGACGGACAAAAAACCGACGTACGACTCCACGGTAGCCCAGGGTAAAAAGGACAGGTTTGCCTCGTGGGACGCTTTGAATAAGGATTTTAAGCGGTTTAGGAAGTGACGGGATGGGAGGGCGTCCGCAAGGTGGGTGAACACTTTTTTGGTATAGGTGCAACCGTATTTTTTTGCGTTAAGTTAAGGAAACGTATGAGACCAAGGTTCGTGCGCCGCGTCGCGGCGCTTATTTTTGCGCTTGCCGTCGTAATATGCGCCTACGGGCAATCGGCGTCCTCTCAAATTATGGGGCCGCAACGTAATAAAACGTCGCCTTGGGGCGGGGAGTCCCCAATGTCAGCGATGGGAGGAGGAGGCTTCGACGGGCAAAGTTATATGATGGTTCAGCCCCAGGTGGGCACGATTCTGCCCGACGACAACTCTATAGACGAAAACGAGTACCTGATCGGCGCGGGCGACGTATTTTTTATAACGGCGGTCGAGTCGCCGTCAATCAGGTATACCGCCGCCGTAGACCAAAACGGCAGAGCGTACGTCCCAAACGTCGGCCTGATAAACATCGGGAAGATATCATACGCCGAGGCCAAAAAGGCCATCTCAAAGCATATATCCGCCAGGCTTAAAAACCCGTCGGAAATATACGTGGCGCTTGTTCAAACCAAGAAAGCCACCGTCTCCTTCACCGGCCAAATAAGCGCCCCCGGTTCATACGAGTTGCCCGGTTCCACGCGCCTCCTCGACGCTATAAAGACGGCCAACGGCAACGGATTGCCCCACCCGTCGGAAGCCGACCTGCGCCGCGTGCAGTGCGTTGGGAGCGGAGACAGCGTAACCGCGTACTACGACCTGCTGGCGTACCTATACAAGGGCGACGTCACGCAGAATCCGTACGTCTATCCGGGGGATAGGATCCGTATAAGTCCCACCACCGACAAGGTCTTCATCAGCGGGGCGGCGATGTCGCCGCCTTCGGGTCACTACCCGCTCAAAACCGGCGAAACGCTCGGAGAGTTTCTGTCGATGTTCACCCTCGACAATACGGCCGATCTCGACGCCATTATCGTATACCGATCGTCCGACGATAGCCGAAAGACGGTGCCGGCCTCAACAAAGGCGGACTACGTGCTAAACGACCTCGACGCCATAACCGTTCCCGTCAAAAGGAACTATTCGGGGGTTTACACCGCCTCCGTAATGGGCGAGATTGCGAGCCCCGGGCACTATCCCATAGTGGAAAACACCACAACAGCGCGGCAACTCATAGATATGGCGGGCGGCGTAAAGGCGTCCGGCTTTATGGATCAAGCGGCTATCGTGCGCCCCATTAGGGCGCTACCCGACCGTTTCAGCAACGGCGCGTCGCAAATGAGCGTGGTTAGGCCGGAACGCGGTTCGGCCGTCGCCGTCGCCTCCACCTCCCGCGACTACGCCGTAATTCGCCTCGTACTGTACAACGCGGACAATGTCATACTGGAGCCGCAGGACCAAATCATCATCCCAAAGAAAGACAGCTTCGTTTACATCAGCGGTAGCGTGAGGAGCCCCGGCGCGTACCTTTTCCTACCGGGAAAGGATAGCCGCTACTACGTAACCCAAGCCGGCGGATTCAGCCGCAACGCCGATAGGTCCAACGTGCAGGTGTACCTAAAGTACGGCGACGCCGTACAAGGCATAGAGCCGCGATGCGTGGAACCCGGTAGCGTGATAGTCGTCCCGTCGTCGGTGCAGAATAAGTTTTTAACCCAGGTGCTGTTGCCTATTATTTCTACGCTTGCTACTACGATTGGGGTGGGGTTGGCGATCTACAATTCCAGGTAATTCGGAACCACTACCCCTTTAGGGGCGCAGTCTACGGCTCTTTCGTAGTAATGCTTTCCGGCGTTATCATCACCGGCTTTGAATTTTATTGTGGCTAATTTTAGTAGTATCCTGCTGCGCTTGTACCGCTCTCCCGACGCCTCAATAGCGTTCATAGCGTCTTCAAGATAACCGTAGGCGGCGTTGGTACCCTTAGACATTTCGTTATCGGCTTTTAAAATGTATATCGTCGAGAGCATACGGTATTCTTTGATTTTTTTGTAGTAGGTCAGCGCGGCGTCTACGGCGCTTTCGTCCGTTATTTTACCTGTCAGGCGGCAGTCGACCATGCCTCGGATTACCGCTAAGTAGTGCTCTGAATCTTTTCGGCCGGCGGGCGCGGACGATGCGGCTGTTTTTAGCCACTCCCGCGCCTGATCCCCGTCGCCGCTCGCAGCGAGGCACAGAGCGAGGAACGCCGCGGTCATGGACGCGTGGGCGCCGTCGCCCAAAATCCTAAAATCCTCGTATGCCTTCCGGTGGTACAAAACGGCGCTGTCTATGACCCCCATCTCGTAGAATACCCGCCCGATGTTTGAGAGGTACGTGGCCGCCCCGCTGCCGTGATCGGTCTTACGCGCCGACAAATAACCCTTCTTGTAGGTCTCCGCCGCCAACGGCATGTTGCCGTTCAAGAAGTAGCCGTACGCGCGCGAGCCGTAAACGTCGTCGTCGTGCGGCTTTGGCTTGTTGCCGGCGCAACCCATACAGACGGTCAACATCAATACCGATACAAAAATCACCCATATCGGGGCGGATACGTTCGTGGTACGCGTGCTTTTTTTCATATAAAATTTACGGTGTTTCCGCCAAATGCGGGTTTTTGGGTTGCGGGCCGCCCATTTGTTTGAATAGCCAGCCCTCTTGCAATGTTTTTATCATGTACTCCGCCTCGTCCAAATCCCGTTGCAACCTATTCATTATGTCCGGGACGTCGTCCGATACGGTTTTTACGTTTTTCAAAATTCCGCCTATTTGGTTTATCGCCCCGTTTGCCGTGCTTATCAGCGTATGCAACGTGTCTACAAACGTCGCGCCGCCTTTGCTTAAGGCGGTAACCGAAAGCAACAGCGAGTCCGCGTTGCGAACGGTGCCGCGGACGTCTTCGGTAAGCTTACCGGCGGTGGTGGCCACGGCTAAGGCGCCGGCGGCGGTTCTATTTATGTTCCGGTAGAGCGTGTCGTTCCTAAATAACTGCCCAACGGTGCCCTCCCCCTCTTTTATCCCGTTGACAATGGTCGCGACGTCGTTCAAAAGCGCCGTCGCCGTGTCTATAATACCCATGGCGATAGATATCAATCCGTCCAACCCCGAAGTCTTTTCAAAAATTAAGGTATCGCCGGCCTGCACCTCCGCCGCCCGCGCCGTCCCGCCGTGCAACTCTACCTCCCAGTCCCCAACGAAACCGCGTTGCTTCAGCCGGGCCCTCGTGTCGCCCTTTACCAAGTGCTTGTACCGGCCGTTTATATTAAAACTCACGTGCACCTCACCCTCCCTCAAAAGGTCGACATCCGTCACGTGGCCTATAGCCGTCCCCGACATGCTTACTTGATTGCCCTTCTTTAACCCCTCACTGTTCTCGCACACGGCGTGCAACGTACACCACTTTTGCAAAAGGTCGCTCTTCACAATGGTAAAAATCAGCAATATCGGCACCGTGAGCGCCGGTATCAGTATGAAGATCCCTACAAAGAAAGAACGGTGCCTTCGAACGAAAGGCTCCGTCGTCGGCTGCGGTCTGTGCTTATTGTCGCGCATAATGCTCGTATCGTTGATTGTGTCTCAAATTGCGAATTTTGGCAAACGCCTCGGTCGCCGGTTCCAAACGTCCGTTGTTCAGCATGAAGCGTTGCGCGGAGTGTTCCGGCCAGGCACCGAGCGAGTGCGACGCCATCAGAACGCTCACGCCGCCCCTCTTCCAGTACCCGTGCAAAACGCCCACTATCATGCTCGTTGTTACAGGGTCAACCCCGCTGAACGGTTCGTCGAGTATCAGGAGCGCCGGCTCGTTTATGAGCGCCCTCGCCACCGCGACGCACCTTAGCTGCGCTACGGAGAGCGCTTCGGGAAATCGCTTTTCAATGTCGCGGCCTATGCCCAACTTATGCATAAGCGATCTTACCCGCTTCTCTATGTCGTCGGAATCCAAATCCTCCCCCCCGCACTTGAGCGGCAACGCGATGTTGTCGAAAGCGGAGTGGTTGGCTATCAGCGCGTGCCCCTGAAAAACGTATCCCATAGACTTGCGCCTGCCGTACAAATCGTAACGCGACATATCCGTTATGTCGTCGCCGTTCCACAGAACGGCACCGCCGTGCGGCTTAGCCAAACCGGCGCAAAGTTCAAGCAACGTCGACTTCCCGCCCCCGCTACGCCCGCCGAAGACGGCTACCGATCCCGGCGGCAGGGTCAAGTCCACACCGTCCAATATAGTATTTTCCCCGCGCCAAAAGGACACTTTGCGCAATTCCAGATTAAAGGACATAGTACCCGACGCTCAAAAGAAGGTTGACCGCGATGGTGAAAAACATCGACCCAACCACGGCGCTTATGGCCGCGATGGGCACCATACGCACGTTACGCACGCTCAAACCGTAGTACGAGCTCGTGAGCGCGACAATTGTCCCAAACGCGACGCTTTTTAAAATGCTGACGGCCGCGTCCTTGAATTGCAACGCGTCAAGCACCCTGCCGAAGTATATGCCAATCGGCACGCCCGTCGAAAGCCACGCCACCACAAGCCCGCCGCAAATCGCTATGGTGATGAAATACAAGTTGAGACAGATCACGGAAGCCACTATACCCACAAAAGCCGGCTGAACGATGAACTGTATGGGATCGATCCCCATCACCTCAAGCGCGTCGACCTCCCGCGATACGCGCATAGTTCCTATGTATGTGGCAAGCGCCGTCCCCGAACGCCCCACGACCACAAGCGACGTGGCGAACGGCCCAAGCTCGTCCACCAAGGCTATGACTAATATCTTACCGAAATACTCGCCGACGCCGATCTTGGGCATATTGAACATGGCGACCAATATGATGGCGCTCCCGCAGAGCACGGCTATTGACCCCACAAGCCAAAAAGCCTCCACGCCGGTGTACAGTATCTGCCGGTTGATTTGGCTTAAAAGGGAAAGATTGGGCGTGCGCCCCTTGCGAAAAGCGGCGTAAACCGTGTCAAACAGCAAACCGGCCATGCCGGCGGCGGTATGCCAAAGACCGGCAAGCCGTTTCCAAGTACCGGAGGCTACGTGGTTAAATCCCTTTTTCGCGTGCTCTTTTAACATTTTTATGTTCCTTAGCGATTACCGCCCTTACGCCATGCGTTGAACCTATCCCAAAATACGGCGCGAGAACCGTGTTGCAACGACGAATAAATTACCGGTTCCTCGCCGAACGCGAATATTTCGCGAAATTCTTTTACCTGCCGCTTCTGCCGGGAACGCGACAGTTTGTCCCCCTTTGTGAGTACCGGCAATACCGGCCGCCCTATTTCTCCCAGCCAATTATAGGCCTCCATGTCCGCTTTGGCGCCGGGATGGCGGATGTCCAACAGCCAAATGATTCCGGCCAAGTTGCTACGGTTGTCGCAATAATCGGCTATTAGCTTGCTCCACCTATCCTTTTCGTCGGCGGAGGCCTCGGCGTAGCCGTAACCGGGGAGGTCTACCCAAAAAAGGCCGTCCTCTAATCTGTACAAATTGGCTAACGTGGTTTTGCCGGGTTTCTTGGAGACACGCGCCAACGGCCCGCAGGCCAACGAATGGTTTATGAAGGTAGATTTTCCCACGTTCGACCGCCCCAAAACGGCGTACTCCTCCCCCTCGGGCGCGGGCAACTCCTTAAAGCGCGCCGCCGATCCCACGAACTCCGCCGAATATTTTTTTTGCTCCTCCGCCATTTTTCATCCACATTTGGGTATGCTATAATATAATTTATGTATCTATGGACATACAAACTGCAATCAAACAGGTAACGTCGGGCCGTAGCCTCTCCGTCGCCGACGCGTCGGAGGTCTTCGCCTCCATCATGGAGGGATTAGCCACCGACGCTCAAATCGCCGCGCTTATCGTGGCGCTGCGGATGAAGGGCGAAACGCCGGACGAAATAACGGGCGCGGCCTATGTCATGCGGGACAAAGCCGCCCACATCTACGCCAGCTCCCGAAAAAACCTCATAGACACCTGCGGGACCGGCGGCGACGGCTCCAACACCTTCAACATATCCACCGTCGCGGCGCTCGTCGCCGCCGGCGCGGGAGCCAAGGTGGCCAAGCACGGCAACCGCTCCTTCTCCAGCCGTAGCGGCAGCGCCGACGTCCTCGAAAGCTTGGGGGTCAACATAAGCCTAAGCGCGGAACAAATAAGCGTATGCCTTAAGGAACTGGGGATAGGCTTCCTCTTTGCTCCGGCGCTCCACGCCGCGATGAAGTACGCCGCCGCGGCGCGCAAGCAAATCGGCATCAGAACCATATTCAACATCATAGGCCCGCTGGCAAACCCGGCGCGCACCACAAGCCAATTGCTCGGCGTCTTCTCCCCCGACCTCACGGATACCATGGCGCGTGCACTTATGAACATGGGCAGCGACAGGGCCTTTGTCGTCCACGGCTTAGACCCGCTCGACGAGATATCCATCTGCGGCCCCACCAAAATATCGGAAATCCGCGGCGGCGAGATAGCCACATACCAAATAACGCCGGAAGAATTCGGGTTCAAGAGGGCGACCTTGGCCGACATCGCGGGCGGCGACCCGGCATATAATGCCGCCATAGCCGTTGACGTTCTAAACGGCAAAAAAGGCGTACACCGCGACGTAACGGTGCTTAACGCCGCCTTCGCGCTGTGCGCGGCATCGGTTACGGACACGCCTAAAGAGGGGATAGCGGCGGCAAAAGAGTCCATTGATTCGGGGGCGGCGCTGGAGAAGTTGGAAAAACTCAAGGAGTTGTCCAATAAATTGGTGAAGTGAGGCCGCCAATGACAAATTATCCGGCGCGAAATTCCGCGGACGCCACCGCACCGAACATCTCTCTCGTAGTTCCCTGCTACAACGAGGAAGAGGCCATTCCAGTGTTCTATGAAGAGGCCGTTAAAGCGCTTGCCGCCGTAGGCGAACGCTTTGAGCTTATTTTCGTAGACGACGGCTCGAAGGACGGTACCCTAAGCGTTTTACGTATGTTCGCCGGTCGCGACGACCGCGTTCGCTACCTGTCGTTTTCGCGTAATTTCGGAAAAGAGGCGGCCATGCTCGCGGGCCTGCAGGCGGCGCGGGGAGAGTACGTTGTAACCGTCGACGCCGACGGGCAGGATCCGCCCTCGCTTATTCCGCAAATGCTCGAATGCGTCGCGTCGGGGGAGTATGACTGCGCCGCGTCCCGAAGGGTCAACCGCGTGGGGGAACCGCCGGTACGCTCTTTTTTCGCGCGCGGCTTCTATTCGCTTATGAAAAGAATAACCGATATCGAAATCATCGACGGCGCGCGGGACTTTCGCCTGATGAACAGAAGATACTTGGACGCGCTCCTCGAATTGCCCGAAAGGAACAGGTTTTCAAAGGGTATTTTCCCGTGGGTAGGTTTTGCGACAAAGTGGTTTGAGTACGAAAACATAGAGCGCAAAGAAGGCAAAACGAAGTGGTCGTTTTGGAAGCTGTTCCTGTACTCTCTCGACGGCATAATCGCTTTTTCGTCAAAACCGCTTGCGGTAGCCTCCGTATTCGGCGTACTTATGTTCTTAGCCGCCATTTCGAGCATAATTTTTGTAATAGTCCGCAAACTTGTGTGGGGCGACGCCGTGAGCGGGTGGGCGTCTACCGTTTGCGTTATCCTTTTTTGTTCGGGAATACAGTTGTTCACCATAGGCGTGCTGGGTAGCTATATGGCGAAAACGTATAACGAAGTAAAACGACGCCCGCATTACATAATAAGGGAAAAAAGCCGATGGATCTGACGGAAAAAACGTCGTGCGCCAATCGCCATCCGTGGGAGTTGTCGCGCGCGCAATGCGTATTGAGCGTTATCGGGAAGCGTACCTACCGCAACGTCGCCGACGTAGGCGCCGGAGACCGCTTTTTTACGTTAAAATTATCAAGCGTCGCTACCGGAACCAAGTACGCCGTAGATACCGGATACGCGAAAAAATCGGAGGTCGTAGACGGCGTTCACTGCCTAAACGATATTGAACAACTCCCGGAACCGGTCGACGCGGTAATGCTCATGGATGTCATTGAACATATCCGAGACGACGGCGCGTTTTTAAAAAAGATACTGTCAAAATCGTCGCCGGACGCGCTGGTTGTAATTACGGTACCGGCGTTTCAACGGTTGTTCTCCAACCATGACGTTTTTTTGAAGCACTACCGAAGGTACAATAAAAAACAACTGCTCAACGTGTTGCGTAACAACAATCTGCGTGTGGAAAGATGCCATTATTTTTACGTGAGTCTCTTCTTCGCGAGACTTATCGGCGTGTTGCTTACAAAGAGAAAACCGGTCGCGACAACCGGTATAGGAAGCTGGCGCTTCGGTGAGAATCATATTGTAACCCGACTCGTTCGCGCAGTGTTGAACATGGATTTTCGGATTTGCGCGTTCTTGGCAAAGTTACGCATCGGCTTGCCGGGCCTGTCTCTTTTGGCGGTGTGCAAAAAATCGGGAGTCGGTTGATTGGCGTGAATGGGGCGGATACGTCACGGAAAACCAATACCGTTAATTCGCGTAGAAAAATATTGTCAACGGTAAAATCTTTTTAACATTTAAACATTTGTTCAAGGAGCGTTTTATGAGATTCTTTAATCGGCATGGGTGGGAACGGACGCTGTTGTTGACGGCTACGGCGATTGTTGCGGCATTTGCTTTTTCGTGCTCCAAAAAATGCGGAGACACGGTATACGACGCCAAGACGCAGTTTTGTTACAACAATAGCGTAATTGCGGACAAGTGCGACGGCAAGGAGTACAATCCTGAGACGCAATTCTGCCACGAGAATAGTATTGTGGAAAAGTGCAACGGCAAAGAGTATGATCTTGCTACGCAGTTCTGTTATAAGAACAGCGTTATCGCCAACAAGTGCGACGACGGCCGGGAGTATGATGCCGAAACGAAATTTTGTTTCCGAAACGAACTTTTGGATAAATGCGGCGGTAATGAGTATGACCCGGAAACGCAGTTTTGCGATACCCGCGATAATGTGGTATATAAGTACGTTAAAATCGACAAACAAATATGGATGGCGCAAAACTTGAATTATAAACCGCAAAACGGCAAATCTTGGTGCTATGGCGGCGATAGTTCCAACTGTGCGCAATACGGTAGACTGTACGACTGGGAAACGGCTAAAAAAGTTTGTCCCAAAGGCTGGCACTTGTCTTTCATGAAAGATTGGGCCAATTTGGGAAAGGCGGCCGGCGGTACGTTGACTTGGGTGGACGATGAGGTGGAGGGCGGGTTTGACGTATGGAAAGGAGACGCCGGAAAAAGGTTGAAAGCCAAAAACGGTTGGAAGGACGGCGACGGAACGGATGATTACGGATTTTCCGCTTTGCCGGGCGGTTTACGCAATTTCAACGGCGGTTTCGACAAGGTTGGCGTTTACGGCGTTTGGTGGCAAAATGAACAAACGTCTGATTTCTTGTACTACACAAGCATGGATTACAACGACGGTAACATGGGTTTCGGTCGCGGTTTTGTCAGCGACATCAAAAACGACGGTTATTCGGTGCGTTGCGTTAAAAACTGATTGTGCCGATTCGACGGAAAGACGGCGTGTGTATCGCGTTAGGCTTTGGTGTGAGCGCCTATACGGCGGATGTATGGACGGCGGTAGCGCCGTCCGTCCGCCGTCGTTTCGGAGAAAAAGACAAAGATTCAACATTTATCGAACTTTTTAATGGAAGGAATTTTTTATGAAACGGTTGTACCGGATTAACGTCGGTCACTGTATCCAATAGCGTGAAAACCATCGGGGAAGATGCGTTTTCCGACGTTTCAGGCCTAACAAAAATAATCTGTGTTGGCTCAACGCCTCCAAAAGCGGGAAAATCCGACGTTGACGACGCAACCTGCTTATACGTACCGCAAGGTAGCGTTGGAGCTTATAGTAAAGCTGATTATTGGAAAAATTTTAAATGTATAAATGAAATTACGGAATAGTCTACGCGTGGAAAGATACCGTTATTTTTTACGCGAGTCTCTTTTGGCGGTGTGCAAAAAAGGGGCAATACGTCACACTCCTCGCCAAAGCGAGTACAGCGGAACATAGTTTCCGCCGGTGTTTTTCAGCGACGCGATTATCGTTCTTTTCGGGGAGTATTTTTTGGCGTACTCGGCAAGCGAGCGCGCCTTGGTGTTTTCCGCGGACTTTACTTCTATGGGTACGATGTCCGTTCCGCTTTGAACGACGAAATCCACTTCGGCGCTGTTCTCCGATTTCCAGTAATAGGGCGTGTCTCCGTTTTTGTTTACCAGTTCGCATAAAACGAAGTTTTCGGCTACGACACCCTTAAATTCCGTGAATATGCCGCTCTTTTCGATAAACGCGGCCGCCGGCAGTTTGGACATAACGCGGAGCAGACCTACGTCGGCCATGTAGAGTTTGAAGTAAGAGGAATCGGCGTAGGCCGACATCGGCATAAACGGTTTTTCTATTTTTGCCACCTTATAAACCATTCCCGCGCCGAGTAACCACTCCAGCGCATCCTCCAAATCTTTTGCCCTCGCGCCTTTCTTGACGCGGTTGAAGATGAATTTCCCGTTTTCCCTCGCGAGTTGCGCCGGAATTGAATGCCATATCGCGGATAGCTTTGGAAACTCATTCGCGGGAGCGTGTTTGGCGAAATCCATTTCGTAACTGTCCAATATTTTTTGGAGAATGGCCTCTAACTTTTCAATGTCTTTTTCGGCAACCCAGCTTTCCGTCGCTTCCGGCATACCGCCGCAGATATAGTAGTTCTTCAGGTGATCTTCCAACCGAATCGCGAGCGCGGTCGGAATCGGTTCGGTTATCGGCAAATTTTTCAATCGGTCGCAGAGCAAATCCTCGCCGTTTACCAATAAAAATTCGTAAAAATTCATGGGGTAAAGTTGGTAAAAATCCACCTTACCGACCGGAAACGAGAGCGGTTTTGAAAGCGCGAGGCCCAAAAGTGAACCGGCGGCCGCGATGTGGTATCCGGGGGCGTCCTCGCAAAAATATTTAAGCGATGTCAGAGCTCTGTTGCAAAATTGGATTTCATCAAAGATAAGTAGCGTATTTTCCGGCGTTATTGTTTTTTTCCTGATAACGGACAATTCGGTTACTATGCGCTCAGGATTCAGGTCCCGCTCAAAAACGCGTTGCAGAACCTCGTTGCCCTCAAAGTTGAAATAGGCGCAGTCGTCGTAGCGGCTTTTGCCGAACTCTTTCAGCAAAAAGGTCTTTCCGCACTGTCTGACACCCTTGATTACCAAGGGTTTTCGGGCGCGGTCGTTCTTCCAAATCAGCAGTTTATCCGTCAAAATACGCTTCATCATAACGTATAATATAATACATTTCCCGACTTAAGTACGATTTTTGCGATTTTTTTTGCGTTTTTGGTACATAAAACGCGAGGACAAGGGCTGTTTTTGGCGTTTGCGTAAAGCTTGAGTCCGAAAGTTTACCAAAGGTATTGATTTTCTCTTGGCCAAAGGTTATATTTATTATACTTACTCAATGTCGATTTTTTAATTCGTACTCATAGCTACAGCGGCGGACGCGTGCCGTGAAAGGCGGAACTTTGAGCGTAGGCAACTTTTCTTGGGTGATCCCCGGCAAGCTCGCCGGTTGTTCTCTGCCTTACTTTGGGCCCGACGGCGACGCCGTTTGGTTCGCCGGGCAGGGGGTGGGTATGCTGATTTCGTTTGTGAGGCCGGACGGCGATCCGGCGGGCGAGTGTTCACGCAACGGGATCGAGTGGATCTACTTCCCTATAACCGACTACGGCGTTCCGTCCGACGCGGGCGCTTTCGGGGAGCTTATAGACAAAGCCGTGGACGCGATACGCGGTGGACGCGGGGTCTGCTTCCATTGTTACGCCGGAGTCGGGCGGACGGGTATGGCGCTCGCTTGTACGCTGGGCAAGTACCTGTCGTTGGACGCGGAACAGGCGATAGCGGCGGTGCGCAAGTGCCGGGCGTCTATAGAGTCGCAGTCGCAGGAAGAGTTCACAAGGCGGTTTTTAGATGGCGGGTAAGATAGAAATCGACATTCACAAAATACTCTTGGGCGACGAGGAGCGGTTGAGCCCGTTTGCCAAGAAGAGTACCGAGTCCTTGGGGCGTTGCCGCCCTATAGAACGCGACCCCTTCCGCCTCGAGTTCGCCCGCGACGAAACGCGCATCCTGCATTCGCGCCCATTCAGACGCCTCAAACACAAAACGCAGGTCTTCCTGTCGCCCGACAACGATCACATCTGCACGCGGATGGAACACGTTCTCCACGTGTCGAGCATTGCCGCGATCATCGGCCGTTGCCTGAATCTGAACACCGACCTGATAAACGCCATAGCCAAAGGCCACGACTTGGGACACCCGCCGTTCGGGCATACCGGAGAGCGCGTGCTCAACGACATCATAGTCAAGGAGAAAAAAGCGCCCGGCGGCTTCAAGCATGAGATACATGGTCTACGTGTGGTAGACAAACTGACCAACTACGGGGCGGGGCTCAACCTCACCTACGAAGTGCGCGACGGCATCGCAACGCACTGCGGAGAGCGTTTTGAGCGGATAGTATGCCCGGACCGTAGCCGGGATTTGTCGGCGTTGGAATCGCTGGATGACCGAGGCAGTATGCCCGCGACGCTTGAGGGGTGCTTAGTGAGGTTAGTTGACCGCATAGCCTATTTGGGACGCGACATGGAGGACGCCATCAAGGCGCGTCTGATAAAGGAGGACGACATCCCGCCGGAGGTGGCGCACGGACTGGGCGCCGACAACGGGCGGATCATCGGGGTCTTCGCGAACGACACCATAGCGAACAGCGTCGGCAAGGATCAAATAGAAATGAGCGAGGAGATCTTCGGGCTGATGAATACGCTGAAGGAATTCAACTACACGTACATCTACAAGCACCCGGATGTGGAGCGTGTGGCCGACAAGGCGAAAAAAATGCTGACGAAGTTGTTCAACGAAATGGAAGAGATATACGAGGAGTCGGAATGCGGTCGCGACGCGTCTTATGTTGCCACCGTGGTAAAGGCGTCGCCGGTGCTGGAGACGTTCTTCAAGTTCGCGAAAAACACAAACTACAACAACGAGGTGGAACCGTGGCGAGTGGTGACCGACTACGTGGCCGGAATGACCGATCATTTCGCCGAAAAGACCTTCACGCAACTCTTCATGCCGTCGCCGTTTGTGTAAGCGCGATTTTTTTGTAAGTTTTTGCTTCGCATTGTCGGCGTGATGCGCCCGCAGGCGGACTCAAGCGTATAAACCCCCAAATTACCCAAAAATCGGTTGTCAAAATGAGAATGAAAAAACAATAAAAAACATATAAAATTGACACCATTGTCATATAAGCGCGATATATGTTTATAGCGTCGAATTTATAGAAATAACGCCGATTGGCGGAGGCGAGATATGACGATATCAAAATCCAAAGAGGTTTTTCGTTTGATGCCGGCTTTGCCGTCGGCGCCGGTTGCGGCCGCGTTGGTTGCTTTGGCCGCGTTGTCGGGATGTGCGGGGAAAGACTACGCCACGGGCGGCGAGGCGGCGGATGCCTACCCGTCGGCTCGCGGGACGTTGGCGTTGGGCGAATCGGCGTACTGGGTGGCGGATAGAATTGAGGGCGGGGCTACGGCTACGGAGGGTATCGCAATATTGGAAAATTCGGAGACGTTGCGGACGGAGGAGCGCTTCGCGGCGGAGTTGCCCCCAGGCGTCAAAGAGGGCGATGTCTTGACGGGCGGCGGGGTTGCGGGCGGAGCGCTACGGATAGACGAGAATGAGACGGCGGCGCGGGTAGCGTGGATTTTGCGGCGGTTTGAGCGCTTGAAATCGGGCGTTGTGGCGGGCGGTTCGCGTTAACGGAACGATCTGTTGTTTTGGTGTCGGCGTCGTCCTCAAAAAAATATTTGCCGTATCGCTCGGTATGAATTTATATTATTAGCGGTTGGCAACCGGTGAGCCGATACGCGCGTCTCCACGGAAAATTGGGTTTTGGAGGTTATTTATGGACGATACGGCCAACCGCGGCGTTTCCGGCAATACCGTCATTGATCGCCGCGGGTTTATGAAGATTCTTGGGGCCGGCGTCGGCGCCGCCGCGCTGGCGGCCGTCGGCGGGTGCGGCGGGGGGGCTCATTCCGCGGTCGGTAGGGAGGTGCCGACAGACAAGATGACCTACCGGCGCAATCCCCAAAACGGTGATAACCTCTCCCTCTTGTCGTACGGTATGATGAGGTTGCCGCGAGTGCCCCGCGCCCGTAAAGAGTCGTTGCCCGATACCAACGATCTCGATCAAGACGCGGTCAACGAACTCGTCGACTACGCCATAGCTCACGGCGTTAATTACTTCGATACCTCGCCGCGCTACTGTAGGGGCTTTTCGGAGCGCGCCACCGGAATCGCTTTGAGCCGCCACCCTCGCGACAAATATTTTATTGCCACGAAAATGTCCAACCAAACGGCCAAAAGTCGCGAAGAGTCGCTTGATATATACCGCAAGTCGTTTGAGGAATTGCGGGTGGATCATATCGATTACTACCTCCTGCACTCAGTCAGCAGTCGCGCGAATTTCAAGGAACGCTACATAGACAACGGGATACTCGATTTTTTGATAAAGGAGCGCGAGGCGGGGCGCATACGCAACCTCGGTTGGTCGTTCCACGGCGAGGGAGATTTGTTTGAGTACCTGATGTCGGACTACAAGTGGGATTTTACCATGATACAGGTAAACTATTTCGATTGGCGCGTGTCGGCGGGGACGAACCGCAGCGACATGAGCGCCCGACGCCAGTACGAGATATTGGCTGAAAAGGGTGTTCCGGCGGTAATCATGGAGCCGCTTTTGGGCGGCGGTTTGGCAATGCCTCACTACAAGGCGCGGGCCAAAATGGTACAAGCCGACCCCGACGCGAGCGCGGCGTCGTGGGCCTTCCGATTCGCGGGCAGTCTTCCGAACGTATTGACCGTATTGAGCGGGATGACGTTCATGGATCATTTGCAAGACAATATCCGCACATACTCGCCGCTCGTACCGCTATCCGATAAAGACAACGCCATGCTTGATGAAGTCGCGAAAGTGATGTTGGAATACCGTAACCTGACGTGTACCCAATGTCAATACTGTATGCCCTGTCCCTACGGTTTGGACATTCCGGAGATATTCGCGCACTTCAACCGCAGCCTAAACGAGGGAAATTTCCCGGACGACAAACAAGACCCGGATTACAAGCGAGCCCGCCGCGCCTTTTTGGTAGGGTTGGACAGAAGCGTTTCCCCCATACGCCAAGCAAACAGGTGCACGGGTTGCGGAGTATGTTTGAAAGACTGCCCGCAACGCATAGACATTCCGTCTCAAATGCAGCGGATTGATAAGTTTATCGAGTCAATGAAAGTGTGATATATATGCTAAGAAAAATCCGTATAACGGTCGCCGCTTTTTTTATCGCTTCGCTGACGCTCCTGTTCCTTGACTATACGGGAACGTTGCACCCGTACTTAGGTTGGAGCGCCAAGATCCAATTTCTCCCCGCGATCTTGGCCGATAACGTTGTTATCGCCGTCGGACTTATATTGGCGACCGTATTATTAGGTCGCGCCTACTGTTCGGTAATCTGTCCGCTCGGAGTTTTTCAGGATATTGTCTCGCGGATTGCCGGTATCGGCAAGAAAAACCGCTTTTCCTACCGTCCGCCCAAAAAGCCGTTGGTCATTTTAAGATACGGAATATTGGTAGCTACGGCCGTCATATTGATAACCGTAGGCATAGGCGCCGCGGTTGTCGACCCGTACGGTTTGTACGGAAAGATGACGGCGCAGATATTGGGCCCCCTTTACAAAATGGGAAACAACGTT
>LIUJ01000019.1:0-1929 GCA_001462255.1 Fibrobacteria bacterium GUT77
CCGTTCGTCGATTCAAAGACGGGCCGACCGGGACGGGACAAGAGCGCCNCACTGTGGCGCGTCCTCCCCTACGTTAAGGGTCAACATTACGTTTTTATTGTTGAATAAAAACCAACGTTTTTTAACGTCAAAAACAAACCACCCCGGCGCTACGCGCCACCCCTCCATATTATTGTTGAATAAATACGTAGGTTTAAAATATACATTACGGTAGGATAAATTCGCAAACTTTTTGTATCCGCGGTAACGATTCTAATCGCGAATATCGGTTTACGGCAAGTTCCTAAGCTCTCTCATAAATTTATCCTTAGACAAAATATCCCGCATTATCACCGGTTTTTTGTGGGTGTCGCCGGGGAATATTGCCAAGAACGGTACGCTTCTTGATCCTAAATGACGCATTAGCTCTTGCGCTTCCGGGTTATCGTTCGTAATATCGGCCGTCAATAACAGGATGTTTTTTTCGCCGTATAGTTGCCGCGCCGTTGACGTGTTTAGGACGGCGGCTTTGTTCAGTTTGCAATTTGTGCACCATGACGCGGTAAAGTTCACGATTACGTTGCGTTTTTCTTCATGCGCCGCCGTCAGCGCTTGTTTGGAGAACGTTGTCCAGTACGGTCCGCCCACCGCGGGGCGGCCGTCGTCGTTGAACGTCCGCGCGTCAAGTCGCAGGTAAGTTACGGAGACGACTATTCCGACCGTTAACAAAGCGAGCGATATTAGCGCCGTTACAGCGCGTCGCGCCGCCGGCATTCCGAATTGCGTGAAGCGTTTGTTTACGCTTGCCGCCGTTAGAATGCTTAGGCATATCCCTACGGCGACTACGGTCAGGCGCGGATCTAAACCTCGCATCATATTGACTGCGAAGGCTAATAGCAGGAAACCCATGAAGTGCTTCAGGTCCTCTATCCATCGCCCCGGCTTTGGCAATAGGGACATAATCCGCTTACTCGACGCTAAGAGAACGTAGGGGAGCGCCATTCCAACGCCCATGGCCGCGAAGAGGGCGAAGATCGTGAGCGGCTTTTGGAGCAACGCCCACGCGAGGAGCGCACCCAAAAACGGGCCGCCGCACGGAGTGGCCATAACCGTAGCCGCCGCGCCTTTAAGAAAATCCCCCCAAAACGCGGAACCGCCTTTTTTACCCCCGCCGCCTATAGCGGGAACGGAGAGCGTGTAAAAACCGAACATTCCAAGCGCGAAAAGAAATACTACGGCGATAATCCCCACCATCATGCCGGGATTCTGAAACTGTTGCCCCCAAGAGAACCCCGCAAACGCGGCGAGGCAGGCCAATAGCAGGAAAACGGCCACGATCCCCAAGGAGAAGACCGCGCTTCTTATAACGGCGGAGCGCCGCGATTCGTCGGCGCTCTCCGCGAACGACAGTATGCGCACCGAGAGCATAGGGAATATGCACGGCGTCAAATTCAAAGCGAGCCCGGCTAAGAGGGCGAATAGGATTGCGGTGACGATGCCGTACTCACGCCGTTCCTCAAGCGGGGAATAATCGTAGGGGCGCGATTCATCGCCCCCGTCGGGCAGGCTTGTCGACAATCCCGAAAGGTCAATACCTATACCGCCGATACCATCCATACCTATATTGATACCGCCCGTAGCGGACGCGGTGGAACTCGGCGCGCCGACGTTGAAGACCATCGGCTCGGACTCGGCGTAGCGCGATTGCAGGGCGGGGGGGAAAGCGATACCGTTGTCGGGCGTTGGGCGACGGTCCGCCGAAATGTCATTTCGACTCCGCTCAATGACCTTTTCCGGGATTCGCTCGGTGACCTTTTCCGGAGCCTGCTCAATGACCTTTTCCGGGGTTCGCTCGGCGACCTTTTCCGGAGCCCGCTCAATGACCTTTTCCGGGGTTCGCTCAATGACCTTTTCCGGGGTTCGCTCAATGACCTTTTCCGGGGTTCGCTC
>LIUJ01000019.1:2110-7332 GCA_001462255.1 Fibrobacteria bacterium GUT77
ATGACCTTTTCCGGGGTTCGCTCGGCAACTTTTGCCGCCGCCGTTACCGGCAGTTCGAAAGAGACGCTCTTTTGGATGGGTATACAGGCGGATTTGCACATCAGCGCTTCCACGACAATCTCGCAGGCGAGCGGGTCGGCGGACGCGGTCATAGCGGCGTTCGTGTCGGCGGTCGGGGTTATCACGCCCTTCAAAAAAAGGTAAGCCTCCGACTCATAAGCCCAAACCCAGTCGCCTATGGGCGGGTTGTAGCGAGTGGGGGGGCTCTTACGCGCCTCAATCCAAACGACGTTCCGCGACGCGGCGCGGAGGTTGTCGGCCCCACAGTTGACATATAGGTTCAGCGGCTTGCCGATACCGGGCCCCAAGGGGTTGGAATATAGGTGATAGCCGGCTGGGACGGCGGCCTTTACGCCGATTATGGCGGTGTCGCCGACGGCGTAGGGGTATGAGCGCCCAACGACTGCTTCAAGGCTGATATCATCGTCTTGGCCGCTTGCGGCGAATAGGGTTATCGTCGCTGCGGCGATAAAAGCCGTTACCGTAAGAATAAATCTCTTTGTTGACATAATAATTCCTTAAATTAATTAAAAACGTATTAACACATATAACATACCGTAGGGGCGAACGACACGGGCGACCGAGGACGGTCGCCCCTACGATATTCAGACGATTTTTCTTAATCATACTAATCATTTTAATCATATTAAAATCATAGTTCAGACATCTTTCTCCGCTCTCGGGTGCGCCTGTTTATATACTTTTAACAGGTGTTCCCTTGAGATATGCGTATAGACCTGCGTTGTCGATAACGATGAGTGTCCCAGTAACTCTTTAACCGCCCTAATGTCGGCGCCGGCGTCTAACAGGTGCGTGGCGTAGGAGTGGCGCAGGACGTGGGGGCTCTTCTTTTTTTGCTGAGAGACGGCGGATAGGGATGCGTTTACGACGCGTTGTATTTGGCGGGCGGATAGGCGCTCTCCCTTGGCGTTCACGAATACGGGGTCTTGTTGACCGGTCGGACCCTTTCTGGCGGACAGATACTCGTCTAAGGCCTCTATAGACTGGGCGGTGACGGGCACTATCCGCTCCTTTCGGCCCTTGCCCATAACCCGTACCGTCATGCCCCGTCTGTCAATGCTGCCGAATGTTAGATCGTGTAGCTCCGATAGGCGGATTCCGCTACCGTAAAAGAACTCTACTATCGCTCGGTTGCGGGCGCTGTCGGCGGCGGCGGACTCCTCCAAAGACTCGGCCTGGGTAGCGGTTAAAAAGACCGGCAGTGGACTGTCTAACTTGGGGGTGGACAACGCTTTGGCCGGGTTGACGGTAAGGGCGCCGACCTTCACGCAGTAGCGGCACAGCGACTTGATGGCGGCCACCTTTCTGGCGACGGAACGCGGTTTGAGGCCTTGACGCCCCACATCGTGCAAAAAGAGGCGTAGCGGTTGCTTGGTCAGCGCGGCGGAGACGGTTAGGGGATGGCCTTTATGCAACAAAAACTCTACGAACTGCGAGAGGTCGCTGCGGTATGCCTCCACGGTGTGTTCGGAGTACCCCTTCTCTTTTTGGGTGTAGTCCAAAAAGCCGCTCAAAAGCCGGCAAAGTTCGGTATCGGTGTTTCTGCTTATAACGTCCATTCCTATAATATAATTACCGCGACACCAAAAAAATTACTTTCCGGTTGACCGTCGTCCGTTTTTAAGGTATAATGTATTAAGGTGGGGGCGGGTTCCGCCGCCCAAAGCCGTCAACCCGGGTGATTACCCGAAAAACCGGATGCCTTTAATGAAACAGCGCAGCAATCAAAACCGACACCCGTACCGACGCCTCGTCGGTCAATCCGGTTTCACGCTCATTGAGACCGTTGTGGTAATCGTCATAATGGGCGCCATAGCGGCGGCGGCCATGGTGAACTGGTCGTCGTTTATGCGGCACCAAGAGTTGCGGGCGGACGCCGTTACCCTACACAAGGAGATTGTGGCGCTTAAGGCGAGGGCGATTGAGCAGGATACAATCGCTATGATAACGATTCCTAAGAGCAACGCGAATAAGTACACGGTACGGTGGTTCATGGCGGATACCAGTTTGTCGGGCACTCCGGTTTACAATCCGGCGTCAAAAGAGATCTCGCTGAACGGAAACGTTACGGTCAGTACGGCGGACGCCGATAAAGCCGGTTCGGGGTTGGGCGCGGTCTCCTCCAACAGCTGGAGAGGCGGTAGCGATAACGATACCATAAAAACGCAACACGGCGGCGGCATTAACGTTAACATAGACGCCTTTTCCGACGGTTGGATTGTGGTCAAAAGCGTAAAAGCGAAGGCCCGCTACTGTATACAAAAAGACAATAACGGCATAAGACCGGAACTTTATTACCAAAGCAAGGCAGGCGCCGCATGGATAAAAATGTAGAAAAAAAGGCCATAGCCGGCGTCTCGATAGTGGAGATCATGATCAGCCTCGTCCTCGTGGCGCTCGCGTTGATAGCCATCACTACGGTGTTTCCTAATATACTGGGGCACCGCAAGGGGATACACGAGGCGGAACAGGCTAAGATTATCGCGGATGAAGCCATTGAATACCTGCAATACTACGATTGCGTCGATGTCAATTCCGGCCCCGGCAATAACGATTTTACGGCCAAATACGGATCCTTAGGCGCTCTTATACCCATACCTATGGGCGCGGTTGAGTATACGGTGGAGAAGAGAACCGCGAGTTGCGTCGGAGACATTTATACCGTAGACGTGGAAGTAAAGTGGAGAAAAGGCGGAAAAAATCATACCGTTAAAACAACGGGGGCATTAAGATGACGAACAAAAAAGGCATGACCCTCGTAGAGGTGCTCGTTTACATTGTGCTGGCCGGCTTCCTGCTCGCGCCGGTCATAATGCTCATGCAAAACTCGTCGGTAACCATGGCCCGCGACGCGGTCAACAGCGGTATGAAGATGTCGGGGCGGGAGATACTCAATATCATTTACGACGATTTGAAGAATACGGGGTACAAGTTGAAACCGGATTTCACCGTTGATTCGGCGGCCTTTTACTTAACGGACAAAGCCGCGTTCCACACGGCCGACTCCACTTGCAAAGCGCAGGCGTTGGCGGCCAATCCGCCAAAGCCGGACGGATATTGCGACTCCGTTATATTCGACTTCGACGGCTCCTCGTTTAATTACGCCAACAAAATCGGCGGCGGTAACAACGCAAGTTCCCCAAACAAACCTTACTTTGACTCATTGAGGGTCAAGATGGGTAAACTTAGTTCCACCGGCGCGTGGGTTGGCGTAGACACCATTTGGTACCACGTGAGGGGTAACGATCAGAGGCTCACGCGGGATATAAGCGGCATTTCCGGAACAAGGACGGACGTACTGGCTAAAAACGTAAAATCCCTAAAATTCCGCTACTCCGCCGACTTAGACGAGTGGGTCGACGCCCCCGACGCGGTACAAGAAAAGGCGTCAATACAGTACATCAAGGCAATCGTCGTCCTGATGGATCCGAAGAAGCTGTCGCCGGTAAACAATCAAGTAATAACCGTCATAGACGACCCCGACTCCACCGTAAGCGTAACTCTGCCGGATACCGGCAAATTCCTCTACGAGCGCTTCGAAATCGTAGTCCCCATCCCCAACAACGGTCTATTACCGTAGTACCGCTTTGGGTTATCCCCACAAAGACTCAAGGTCATAATACTCCCGAACCTCTTCGAGCATAACGTGCACCACCACGTCGCTATAGTCGATAAGCGCCCATCGCCCGTCCTCCACTCCCTCGTGATGCCACGGCGCCGTCTTGTACCGCTCCTTTAAATCCCCAATCACCTCGCTCGCCACCGCCGTAGTGTGCGACGTGTTGTCGCCCGAACACACGATAAACCAATCCGCCGTCGCCGATACCTTACGCAAATCAATCACCGCGATCTTCTCCGCCAACTTATCTTCAAGAACGGAAACTATGGCGTCGACCAATTCCTTACCGGCCAAAACGCTATCGCCCTTGTTCTTTTTCGACCGGTCATTGAGCGATTTGCTCGACCGCTCATTGAGCGATTTGCTTGACCGGTCATTGAGCGATTTGCTTGACCGGTCATTGAGCGATTTGCTTGACCGATCATTGAGCGATTTACTTGACCGGTCATTGAGCGGAGTCGAAATGCCGGCTCTGACCGCTTTCTTTTTTGGCGCTTTTTTTGCGGTCACTTTATCTTCTCCTCAAAATCCGGCCCCGCGACGACCGTAACGTCGTACATCGAGTCCCCGTTCCTCATCAGTATCAATTTGCCCGTTTTCATCAACTTCTCAATGGAATTGGCCATCGCCATATCCGTATTCCGCGAGATAATCATCGTAGACGGATAGTTCAAAGACGAGGCGTTGCCGATGTCCTTGACATCAAAACCCTTGGAGCGGAGGAAGTCCGCCACGCGTTTAGCCGCGCCCTCCGCCCCGCAACCGTTGAGCACCTGAACGCTGCCGACGCTGGGGATTGCCGCCAACTGCTTATTGGCCTGCGTCGGTGTTGTCGCCGAATCGGCATTTCGACTCCGCTCAATGGCCGCATTTCGACTCCGCTCAATGGCCGCATTTTGACCCCGCTCAATGTACGGTCGTTGGCTGAGCGGAGTCGAAGCCAAATTTTGCTCAATGACCGCATTTCGACTCTGCTCAATGACCGCGTCAGCGCCCATAGGCGACGCTACGGGCATAGCGCGTGATCTGGGAACGCCTATTATCATTGCCGCTACAATCACCGACGCGACGGTTACGAATAGTATCATATTGCGCAATTACTTCACCCCAACGCTAATGACTTTCGGCTTGTGCCCGGCAATCTCCTCCGGGGACAACATCGCGTATGTGAGCACCATTATTTTGTCGCCGACCATCCCTAACCTCGCGGCGGGGCCGTTTAGCTCCATTATCCCCGAACCGCGCTCGCCCTTTATAACGTAGGTCGTCAGGCGAACGCCGGTGTTCACGTTTAGCACGTGCACCTCCTCGTTGGGCAGGATACCGGCGCGTTCAAGATAATCCTCGTCTATGGTTATGCTCCCCTCGTACTCAAGGTTGACGCCGGTTATGCGGACGTCGCGAAGCTTGCCGTTTAAGAACATTCTGTACATTTTTATCCCTATTGTTTTAAAATCAAATTCATATAAGGGGAGGGCTACTGTAACAGCGCCGCACTGCGGCGCACAGCTCCCTCGCTCCA
>LIUJ01000020.1 GCA_001462255.1 Fibrobacteria bacterium GUT77
GTTTTATAAGAGTCCGCAGGCGTTGGGAGAAGTATCATAATCCACCTGTTACCTCATTATATAGGCGTAGATGAGAGAGTTCTTTGGAATTTTTAGATGTTGTGTGAATTTTACGAATTGTTTAACTAAAGACGGAAGACCGGTAATAGAGAAGTTTTGGGACTATGACCGGTTTAGCGTGTTGAAAATTGAGCGGTTGGTCAAAAAAACAATTATGACTTTGGTTGCAAGTTCAATAGTAAAGCGTCAATTCACCAAAGAACCGTTTATAGACTCCAAGACTCCTACCCATAATAATATATCTAATGGGTCAAAAAAGCTTTTTTATGAGAAAAAGGGAGACAGTCAGTGATGACTAATTGCGGATTGTGTTGCGGATTCAAGTATGTAATTTCCTAAATTTTAAAAAAAAGTATTGACAGCGGTGTTTCCGGAATATTATATTATTGCAGTCATTAATTACGGCGCTATGGCTTTAGGGTTATGCGAGATTGATTCCCATTTTGACAAAGATGACAATTTTGTTGTTTATACCATAGTTGCGTGTTATCAAAAAAGATCGGGGGGATGTACACAATGCTCAAGCGTTTAATGATTACCGCCGTGTCGGCGGCGATTTTGGGGTGCGCGCTCGTCTCTTGCGGCAACAACGGCGCCGGATCGGGGGACACGTTGCGTTGGAGAACGGCGATCGACGTTCCGGTGAATTTTTCGTTACCGGTCGGGCAGGACCTTAATAAAACGTCGTTGGTTCCCGGTTGCGCGGATTTGCCGCCGGAGCTTTTATTGTTATATAACCTTAACTGTGACAGTTTGACCGCGGAAGATTCTTTAGTGATGACCGAGATGTTAGACAGCCTTCTGGGTGAATCAAAGTTACCGGATACCAGCATTCTTGTGGATCTTGGCACGGACACCGTATCCACCGCCTCCGATGTTATTGATTTTTTGGGAAAACTGACTAATACGAACATAAAATATTCGGTATGGGTGACTAACCGGACGCAAGCGACTCTTACCTTTTATGGAATGTTCTTCCCGAAGAACGACCGTATCGCGAGAGATTCCATTGAGCAATATTACCGTAAAATTCAGGGAGACAGCACGCGCGGAGGGCGCGTAAACGTATTTCCTCCATATAAAACAATGCGGGTGGAGGCGAACGGGGGAACGGAAACGTATGAATGTACGTCGACGGTGGTAGGCGAATCGCTTGCCGATCTCATTATCAACAAAAAGGCGTTCTCTTGGAGATGGCTTGTGAGGCTGGAAACGGGCGATTACGGTTCTTTGGGTAACGCGAACAACGGTTCGGCGGATAGCGTTGACATAAAACTTAGAATACGTTTTTCAGGCATTAACAGTATAGACTCGCTCTTTACGCTTTGACGGCGCGACGGCATTATAAGACGGTACCTAAACCATATTCATGTTTTTTAACGGATAGGCAACAATCGTTGCTTCTATTGTGGGATAACCAAATAATAGCCATGAAAAAAATCACAACATCGGCAGTAGCGCTTTTGGCCTTTGTGAGTTTCGCTCTCGGCGACAATGTCGGTAACGGCGGCAATCCCGCGGACACCGGTAGCGCGCAATCGCGCAATTCCATAGGGATCTCCATGAACCACGCGTGGGCGGCGGGCAATCCGGCGCTTGTGGGGATTGACGTTCTGCAACGGAACCGACTGACGCTTCTTTCCACGTCATTAGGATTGTGGAACGATAAGGTCGCGTTGCCGCTCTCAAACATGTTCTCCGTCAAATCTTACGTGGCGGAACTCATGCGCGAGAGTTTCGGCATACACAACGGACTCTCCCCGGACGAGGTCTCGCAAAAGCTGACCGACGAACTTCGCGACGGAATATCTTTGTACGGAGAGGTTCGAAATTCTCCCTTCGACTTCGCCTCGCGCGGCTTCGGGTTCAACGTTAAAGTTTACGGCGCCGCCGACCTGAAAGTTCCGGGCGGACTCTTTATGCCGTTCTTCTCGGCGACCGACGGGATTTTGGCCGGCAACAACATTGATCTCTCCGACGCGCACGTAAGCGAGATATTGGCGACGGAAATCGGCTTTCGGCTCGGCCGCCGCGTTACCGTTTCGTTTATCGACGACTATCTGCGATTGGATGAGGGCGCGGTGGGCGTAAACGCAAAGGCATTAATCGGCCACAACTACATAAACATAAACGCAAACGAAAGCGGCGCGGTGTATTACGACACGGTATCCAACAAATACGTGTCGACGGTATGCCTCGACTTTTTAAGCGCCAAAAACGGTTACGGGCTGGGTTTTGACGTAGGAACCGTATTCCACAACGACAACCACGCGGTATCGGTAGACATACTGGATATAGGCATGATACAGTGGGGCGGGAGTTCGGTAAGCAGGAGGAAAATAACCGTCGGAGATCTTGATTTAAGCAAAGACAGTTCCGATTTCTTTG
Organism: Fibrobacteria bacterium GUT77; assembly: GCA_001462255.1. Taxonomy (GTDB): domain Bacteria; phylum Fibrobacterota; class Chitinivibrionia; order Chitinivibrionales; family Chitinispirillaceae; genus GUT77. The sequence continues at coordinate 2,449 of LIUJ01000020.1, forward strand.
ACGTCGGCCCGCTTACGACCGGCGGTAAGGGTCTCGTTACGTGGCTGCCGATGTCTTTAAATGTAGGATACCTCTATTATATAGACTTGGTGTCGAGATACGGAAACGCTTTGGGCGCGATTTTGAATTATGTGTCGGCGAACCTCGGCTACAACCAACCGTTGCTGTTGGGCCCCGGTAAGAGCACGTACGCGCCCAGTTTCTCCGCCGGAGCCAAACTCGGTTTCTTGGGGGGGTATTTACCCGTCAGTTACGGAATAATCGGCGGGGGAACGGAAAACTTGGCTTCAACCGCGGGTTTGGAATTCGGCAAAGATCGCTCTTTCGGCGTCTACTACAAGGCCGTGGGCAGCCCTATCCTATGGCCGCGAAGAGGTTTTGAGATTGCTTTCAGCCAAACGACGCTTTGGGGTAAAGTAGGCGCGAGAAAAGAAAAACAGCGCAAGAAACCGTTATCATCGGTTCAACCGGTTGACACGATATCCGTACCGCCTACCGTTCCGGCCGATACTATTAATACCGATACGCTAACGGTGCCGCCGACCGTGCCCGTTCCGATCGATACTGTTAATACCGATACGCTAACAGTACAGCCGACCGGTCCCACCAAACCCGTTGACATCGACACTACAACGGTACAGCCGACCGTTCC
>LIUJ01000021.1 GCA_001462255.1 Fibrobacteria bacterium GUT77
CCTATAATTAATATACATTATGGGCGGCGGCAAAAACAAAAATTCGTCGAATGCGTATTCAAATATATAATTGCCTAAAACAACTTGTTTTTTGCGCCGCGTTGTATTATATTTATGATATGGATATTGATAAAACAGTGGTGTTTTCAAGAATCTTTGATACGGAGGCGTATTTATGGACATCACACAAGTAGTGGAAATCCCCGTCAACCGCAAGCTGACGATAGATGTTCCTCTTGGGGTACCCGTTGGACCGATAGTTATCGCATATAAGCCTGTGTTGCCGACCAAGCGCGGAACGCCCAAGTCGGATTGCCTCAAAGGACAGACTTGGATATCCGACGGCTTCGACGCTCCGCTTGCTTTGGCGGAAGACACGGCTACTTACGAGCCTAAAACGGGAAGCCGCGGAGAAGAAGACGACATTAAAGAACTCGCCGGTTCGTGGAAGGGCGATAAGGATAAAAAATGGGAGATTTTTATGCGTGGAGTGAACGGTTTTTCGGACGATTTTATGGCTGATGGAAGGTTACAAGGTACGGATCAAGAAAGAGAGTGGATGTAATGTACATGTTGGATACCAATATATGTATTCATCTCATAAGAAAAAAAGTGAAAAGTGTATTCCGTCAATTGGAAGAAAAAATGGACGATGGATTGTACATATCGACGGTTACATTGGCAGAATTGGAATTTGGAAACGCAAACGCAAATAGTTTGTATAAAGAACGTAATCGACTTGCCCTATTGGATTTCTTAACAATAATCGGCATAAAACGTTTCGATGAAGATGCTGCGGCAGAATATGGGATAATAAAAAAGTATTTGAAAGACCAAAATCAATTAATAGGACCTTTTGATATGCTTATAGGTGCACACGCAAAGTCTCTAAATATGATTTTGGTTACAAATAATGTTAGAGAATTTGAGCGTATACAAGATTTAAAAATAGAAAATTGGGTAGAAAGGTAAGACAGTTTAAAATTTGAATGTTGAAGATGCGATGGAATGGGTATTAATCGCCGCTGACGATCATGGCGCCACCAATCGCGCGTTCATACAAAGAAAGCGTTGGGGATGTGGTCTATCTTTCCGCGATAAACCCCTATTACGTCCATCCGGCAGGCGTGCCCTATGAGTTTGCGGTCGTACATATACCGCTTGGCCATTCCCGCAATCGTTTTCTGCTTGGCGGGGGTTACCTTGTAAAGCGGGTTGCCGCAAACGGCGGAGGTAGCCGACTTCACCTCCACAAAGACGATTGTACCGTCGGGCGCTACGGCCACTATGTCTATCTCCCCGTAACGCGTCCTAAAATTCCGCGTTTGTACGGCGTACCCATTGTCCAAAAGGTATTTGACGGCAAGGTCTTCCCCCCGCCGCCCCTTATCACGCGTATTCATGCGCCGCCCTCAACCTCCGCCTTGCAAGCCGGACACCGCACTGTCGACCCCTTGCGCTTGTAGTCCTTCTGTATCAGGTACGGGTTTCCGCACTTTTCGCATTTCTTGTTTATGGGTTTGTCCCAGCTGGCAAAGTCGCATTTGGGGTACTTGTTGCATCCGTAAAATACCTTGCCTCGGCGGGTTTTGCGTTCCACTACGCTGCCGTCGCAACCTTTCTGCGGGCACGGTACGCCTATGGAGAGCGACTTGGTGTTCCTGCAATCGGGAAAACGCGAGCAACCTAAAAATTTGCTGTTGTTCATCGTCAAAACGACCATTGGGGCGCCGCACTTGTCGCACTTCTCGTCCGTCTCCGTAGTCGCGCCCCTCTCAAGCGGTTCCGTGTACTTGCACGTGGGAAAACCTTGACACGCTAAGAACCTGCCGTTTTTGCTCCACTTGACGACAAGGAAATTCTCCTGACATACGGGACATTTTCTGTCGGTAACCTCCTGATTCTGCGCCCGCAGATCCTTGATGTTGCCGCGCACCACGTCGAGGCGGTCGGCGAACGGGGCGTAGAACGTTTTGAGCACGCCTATCCAATCGGCCCCGCCCGACTCTATCTCGTCCAAACGCGATTCCATCTCCGCCGTGAACCCCACGTCGAATACGTCGGGAAATTGGTTGACTAAGGTGTTCTTCACCATGTATCCCACGTCCGTGGGGGAAAATCTGCGCGCCTCCACATTGGTATACTTGCGGCGCTTAAGCGTGTCGATGATTTGCGCGTATGTGCTCGGACGACCGATGCCCTTGTCCTCGAGCTCCCGCACCAGCGACGCCTCCGTGTAGCGCGGCGGCGGCTGCGTAAAGTGTTGCTTGTCAACGAGTTCCTTCTTCTCCACGGCGGCGCCCACCTCAAGTTCCGGCAACGTATCGTTCTCGCCCTCCACCGTGTCAACGGCGTCTTCCACGGTCTCGTCGTAGAGGGCAAGGAACCCGTCGAACTTCATGATGGAACCGCTGGCCCTAAACACGCATCCGCCGCCGTTTATATCAACGCGGGTGGAATCGAAGAGCGCGTTCTCCATCTGCGACGCCAAAAACCTCTTCCACACCAACTCGTACAGTTTGTGCTGGTCGCGGGTGAGAAACCCCTTTACCCTGTCCGGCGCGAAGTCCAAATTCACCTGCGACGGCCTTATTGCCTCGTGGGCGTCTTGAGCGGTCTTGCTCTTGCCGTAGTAGCGCGGCGACGACGGCACGTGCTTGGCGCTGAAGAGCTTATTTATCGTGGCGCGGGCGTCGGTGATTGCTTCCGCCGCGATACGCGTAGAGTCGGTACGCATATAGGTGATAAGCCCCATCGACCCCAGCGGTCCGAGTTCCAAACCCTCGTAGAGTTGCTGCGCGACCATCATCGTCTTGGCGGCGCTAAACCCCAACTTCCGCGCCGCCTCCTGTTGCAACGTAGACGTGATGAACGGCGCGTAAGGCTTGCGATTCTTCTCCGTCCTCTGCACGCCGGTCACCGAAAATTTCTCTTTTACGAGCCGCGCGAGCACGGCCCTAACCGCCGCCTCGTTAGGCAACAGCGGGTCCTTGTCGTTGCTGCCCGACTTGCGCCCGTCTATAGACGTGAGTTTGGCGGAAAATTTCGCGCCCTTGTAGTTGAAAATCCCGTGGATTGACCAGTACTCGCTCTCCACAAACGCCTTGATTTCGTCCTCGCGCTCGCAGATGAGGCGTAGCGCTACGGACTGCACACGCCCGGCGCTGAGCCCCTTAAAGACCGTCCGCCACAAAATGGGAGAGAGCTGGTATCCCACAATGCGGTCGAGAATGCGCCGCGTCTGCTGGGCGTTGACCTTGTTCATGTCTATCTCGCGAGGCGTGTCGAACGCCGCCAGCACGGCCCGCTTGGTGATTTCGTTGAACATCACGCGTTGCACGGCCGCCCCGTTCGCCGCGATGTTGTTCGCGACGTGCCACGCGATGGCCTCTCCCTCGCGGTCGGGGTCGGGCGCCAAATATATCTTCTCCGCCTTAGCCGCCTCCTCCTTGAGCTCGCGCAATACCTTAGACTTGCCCTTGGAGATCGTGTACTTGGGTTTAAAGCCGTGCTCGATATCAACGCCGAATTCGCGCTCCGGGAGGTCGATAACGTGCCCCATCGTCGCCTTAACGGCAAAGTCCTTCCCCAAATACTTGGAGATGACT
>LIUJ01000022.1:0-2050 GCA_001462255.1 Fibrobacteria bacterium GUT77
GGCGATCACCCAGTCGATTTTTACTCCGGCCTTGTATAAAGGGAGTAAAGGTAGGAGCACGCTGGTTACGTAGCAACCCGGATTGGCGAGTATGGAGGCTCCGGCTATTTTGTCGCGGTAGTGCTCGCATAGCCCGAATACCGCCCGCTCAAGCAGGTGCGGGGCGACGTGGGCGGGGTGCTTTTCGTCGCAATACCACTGCTTGTATACGTTCGCGTCCCTCAATCGAAAGTCGGCGCTTAGGTCTATAACCCTTATGCCGCGGTCGATAATCGGTAGCAGAAGCTCGGCGCTGGCCGCGTGCGGCAGGCACGAAAAGACGCAGTCGGCGTCTTTGGCCACGGCCTCTTGCGGCGATATCAAAACTTCGTCGCGTATCCCGGCAAGCGCCGGAAATACGGACGAAAGCGCCTTACCCTCGTAACTCTGGGAGGAGACGTAGCAGACGGACGCCCCCTCGTGAAAACTCAGCAACCGAACAAGTTCCGCCCCCGTGTAGGAGGTCGCGCCCAATACGCCCACCCTTATTTTATCTTTGCCCATGGCCGATAATTCCTGCCCCTATTTAGGTTAAATTAACCGGTTTGTATTGAATTTTGTGAATATTTTGATACGGATACCGGTCACTTATATCTATAAATATAATACATGGGCGCGGGAAGTCAAAAAAAAATTGCGGTATACGCCCGACGCGTCTTCAAAAGGCTTAAAGTTCGATTGTACCCCACCGAATCCATATTTTTTAACGGGCATAACCAAAAAAATTAAAAATTTGCACTTTACGCGACGCGGAGATTTATATTAGTGTAGGAGTGTAATTGCGCTAACCCCTAAAAAAGGACACAGCAAGATGAAGTACGGCGATTTTGTCGACGAGGCGCGGGAGTACGTCATAACCAACCCTAAGACCCCCGTGAAGTGGATCAACTACATCGGCAACTTGGCTTTCGGCGGGTTTGTCGACCACACCGGCGGCGCCCTCGTCTGTAAAGGCGACCCGTCGCTCAACCGTATAACCAAGTACATCCAACAGATGCCATCCTCCGACTTCAAAGGCGAGACGCTTTATGTTCGGATAAAGAAGGACGGCGACTACAAGGTCTTTTCGCCCTTTTTCGTGCCGACGCTCGACGGGTACGAATCCTTTGAGTGCCGCGTGGGGCTGGGGTACAACAAGATCGTCTCGGTCTTTTACGGCGTCAAAACCGAGTGCACAATCTTCATACCGCAGGACGCCCAGGTCGAAATCCGCGACATCCGCGTGACCAACGTCTCCGGCGCGCCGCTCGAAATCGACGTCATTCCGGTGCTTGAATACACGCACCCGGACGCGGTCAAGCAGTTCACAAACGCCGACTGGGTACCGCAAACCATGCAATCGCGTTGCTTCACCAACAGCGACGGGGTGCGGACGCTCGTCCAGTACCCGTTCATGTTCCGCGATATAAAGGTCAATTACTTCACCTCCAACGTCGCCGCTTCGTCATTTGAAACCGACAGGCGGGTGTTTTTGGGAGACAACGAGTACGGCACGTGGGCGGCGCCGTGCGCCCTAAAGGCCGACGAACTCGGCAACAACGAAATCCATAGGGGCGACAACATCGCCGCGCTCATGCACCGCTTGGGCACGCTCAAGCCGAACGAAAGCAGGCGCATAATCACCCAACTCGGCCAAAAGGACAGTTTGGCCGTCGCCCAACCGGAGATAGAGCGCTTCCGCAATCCCGACGAGGTCGACAAGGCGTTCAACTCGCTGAAGGCGTTTTGGGAGAAGTACCTAACCGCCCTGCAAGTCGACACGCCCGATCCGGCGTTCAACAGCATGGTCAACGTGCACAACCCGCGGCAGTGTTTCACCACGTACTACTGGTCGCGCTACCTCTCCTACTACCAGCTCGGCATGGGCACGCGTGGTTTGGGTTTCCGCGACAGTTCGCAGGACGTGATGGGCGTCGTCGCCCACATGCCGGAAAAGGCTAAGGAACTTATTGTCAAACTGCTCTCCGTGCAGAAGACGGACGGCTCGGCTATGCACCAATTCAACCCCATG
>LIUJ01000022.1:2159-3015 GCA_001462255.1 Fibrobacteria bacterium GUT77
TGCTCTCCGTGCAGAAGACGGACGGCTCGGCCATGCACCAATTCAACCCCATGAGCATGGAGGCGACCAACGGCGACGCCCACGAGATGCCCGATCGCCCGCAATATTACGGCGACGACCACTTGTGGATAGTGTTGGCCGTGGGCACATATATAAAGGAAACGGGCGACAGCGCCTTTCTTAACGAAAAAGTCTCATACTACGAAAAGGACGCTTGGGGGGCGCCGGTGGAGTCGGGTAGCGTGTACGACCACTTGGCCAGGGCGTTGCGCTTTACCAAGGAGAACATGGGCAACCACGGCCTGCCGCTCTTGGGTTTCGCCGATTGGAACGACTGCGTAAATCTGCCTACCGGCGCGGAGTCCATCTTCAACACGTGCCTATACAGTAAAGCGTTGCTTGAAATGATAGACATAGAAACGTTCCTAAAGCATGACGACAAGGTTAACGAGTACGGCGCCGACCACGCCGTTATGAAGAAGCACCTCAACGAGCGGGCGTGGGACGGCGATTGGTACGTGAGCTACTACAACGCCGACGGTGCGCCGCTGGGGTCAAACGGCAACAGTGACGGCAAGATATATTTGTACACGCAGGCGTGGCCGGTGCTCGCGGAGATTGCCGCCGACGGGCACGGGCGCGCGGCGCTCGATTCCGCCCGCAAAATGCTGAATACGAAGAAGGGGATAAAGCTTTCCACACCCGGTTTTAACGGCTTTGATCCCTCCAAGGGCGGCATAACCACCTATCCGCCGGGGGCGAAGGAGAACGGCGGCATATTCCTCCACACCAACCCGTGGATGATGATAGCCGAGGCGATCATGGGCGACGGCAATCGCGCCTACGAGTATTACAA
>LIUJ01000023.1:0-574 GCA_001462255.1 Fibrobacteria bacterium GUT77
TTCGTCGGGTTGATGTTTTCGGTATCTGTGTCAATACTTCTATACTAATATATGATATGGCGCGGCGCGGAGTCAAGTTTTTTGGCGGACGTTCTTACGTTCAGAATATCCCAAACATTGTTTCAATCATTTATTATTACTGTTGACGTAGGCCCATTCCAAACAATATTCCAGTGAGTCATCACATCCCTGCCGATCAATATGCCAAAATTACGGGTATCCGTCCACGGTTTGCCTATATCAAATCCCAAATCGCAAGAACTGACCGGAAGGTCCGTACACGCGGACAACGTGGAATTAGGAAATTGCAAATCAATAATAAACGCGGAAAACATAACCGAACCGGCGGCAGTCCTCATCCGAGACATACCTACCGGCAAAAGCCCGATATGACGCGCCAATTTTATATCTATCGACGTTACGCTTGCCCCCGTGTCAAGGTGCGCCAATACCGTCAAATGTGTGCTTTTAACGACGTTAGGCGTCCTAAGGTACGCGCTACCGGCGGATACTATAATCGGAATATTCATACCGCAACGCAACAGCGGCGTCGGAGAAAAACGCCCTCCGGCCT
>LIUJ01000023.1:858-12021 GCA_001462255.1 Fibrobacteria bacterium GUT77
TCCACCTGCGGGTACTTATGAAACGCGTCCGCCGCCGCCGCTTGAAACGTATCAAACGCGCCTACCAACGCGTTTTCACGAATGACCGCAAACTTGTATTTGAGCAACGGGTCACGAACCCACTCGCCCAAATGCGCCTCAAAATACTCCAACGCCTCGTTTTGCTTGGCATTAAGTTCTGCTACCATATTTATTTGCCTCCCATATACATAAATATACATCAAACCGCTATCAATAAAATAATTCATGGAAACAAAAATGTCAATATATTTTGGGCGCGGGTCAGTCGGCAATACACCTAACCGACAATCCAATGTTTTTGTCGTTGTTGAGTTCAATCACATTGTCGCCGTTGTATATGTACCTATTATACGCATAACCATCACTATCCTCCGTAGCCGTCCACCAGCGGCCATTGTTGTCGACATTGTCGAAATGGCCATTAGAATTCCGATATCCGCCGGGTAGAGCTGTAAATCCGTATTCATCCGTACCCTCACCTTGTTGGTTCCAACCCCTCTTCGCTTTCAACTTTTTACCTGCTTTTTTACCGCCAGATACCTTTACTAAGGCCTCCCATTCTTGGCGAGACGGCAAGTACCAGTTTTCCGGACAGATTGTTTTCGCAGTATTCCAATCGTACAACTCACCATAATTTGTAGCAATTAACATCATCATTCCCATAACACCACGAACCTGTCGTTGCTTGATAATTCAGGTTCTCTCCCATCCACCTCTTCTTCCCAATCACAACGGTCTTGTATTTCTTGCCGTCCCTATTGTCGGTCATCATTCCCGAACCGTCCACGATAGGCTTCTTTGGTGGTGGTGTAGGCGCGGGTTCGGGTGTAGGAATTTGATAATCCGGCTACAGTGTGACCACCGCCGTCTGTCGTTTCGTTGCCGCTATTATCCCCACGAACTTGCGATACATGTTAGCAGCTGTTGTCGTAACCTTATCCAAAAGTTCTTCAGTTTTTTCGGAACGCACAGGTTCCGATGTTACGACCAATGTCCCGTTTTCAGTTTCATACAATTCGACAGACAGTGTAAGTTTTGTCCCGAATTTGCTTATAGTCCCGCGGACTATGTAGTCCGCACCGATTTTGCTTCCGAGGGATATTACGCAATTTTCTTCGGAGCATTCTTCCAAGACAGCGCCGCCCATCGACATAACCGTTTCCGATGTCATAACGCTGTACCTATCCGGCGGTAGGTTTTCGGTGGCTTGTCGGCGGAGTTCCGCCGTAATCTGTCTGACTTCCGCCGGATTCAGTATAGCGGACACGCCGGACTGTGCGTCCACCTCCGTCTCCACAACCGCCACGTACTTCACGGCGTAAGCTGGTATCGCGGCGATCAATAGCAATATCGCCAAGACGGTCATCGTCGTTCTTCTCATAAGACAGTTCATACGGTCATAACCTTTGTTTCCGAGCATTGTTCGTCGGGTTGATATTTTCGGTATCTGTGTCGATACTTCCATACTAATATATTATATGGCGTGGCGCGGAGTCAGGTTTTTCGGTGCGGATTTCTTTTACGCCACCTCCCGATAATATTCGTCTACTATAAACTCCGCGTTCTCCGCCCACATTAGGTTATTCGTTCTCTGTAGCATACCGTATACTTTTGATTCCAAAAATTTGCGGTACGCCTCATCAAACAATATGTTCTCTTTCTCCGCTATTATAGATACTACGCGCTCGATTTTGAATAGGGTATCTGTTGTAATATCTTGCTCTTTATACACATATTTAGAGTACATTTTTGTCCCTTCCTATCATTGTCAAAAAAGAGAGTGCTTTTTCTGTGTGAAAGCTAACCTGATCGTTCAACTTATTGTGTCTTAGCAACCCTAACGCCACGTCCGCCGTATAAATTCCGGCCATGTAGAGGGCAATCGTTCTGTTTGTTTTATCATTCGCGACGGGGCCTACTACCACGTCAAAACCGTGCCAAACGCCGCCCTGATTTCTGTTCGCGGCTACAAATTCCAACCATTCTTGATTTGCTTCATCAAACCGTTTTATTTGTAAGTCGTTGTCCGTTTCAAACTCAAACGTGTAAACAAACGCGCCCTCACCATCGTAGCGGTCAAAGACGGCATGCGCCCACGAATCCGCTTGTTCTTTAATCGTCGTTGTGTAGAAGCCCTTGCCGAAATCCCTCTTGTCTTTGGATTTCGACATATCTACTTTTTCAAACACGCAGTTTGTGCCGTGGTAGAGCTTCATTTTTGCTTCCTCGCCAAGACGTCCTCCGCAAAGAGAAGCGGTTCGTCGAAACTTTGGGTGTGCAACGCGCCGTAGTTTTTGCGGATCAGCCGGTTGATGTCGTTTCGCATAAATAGCGACAACGTGTCTTGCGGACTGATCTTGTGCTTGTGGGAGTACCCCTCAACGGCGATCACGATCATCAGGTTTTCGTCTCTTTCGGTTTCCGTCATATCTTGTCCTCATTCTTTTTTGTATTGTCGTCTAAAATCCGGCGTGCAGATACGCTCCCGCCCCGATGTTTCCGGCTTCCTTCCCGTGTATTTCGGCGTTTAGCTCCGCCGCAATGGAAATGTTGGGGCGCATTATCAATCTGAAGTAGAAGGAGTATCCTATGTCCGGTACCGGCAAGTTGTCGGCGCGTATCATTGTCATTCTGAGGTTGTGGCTGTTTTCTATACTTTTTACGTAGCCGCTCAGTTCTTTCGTAACGGAAGCGGCAAGGACGGGGCCGGCGTCTATGTCGGCGTTTGCGGAATCTTTTTCCGTTTGGCGCGAACCGAAAGCGCCTACGCCGGCCATGAAACCGTTTGTCCAGCGGTGTTCGTAATGCGCGTCGCCGTAAAGGCGTAGCCGTATTTGCGACTTATTTACGCTAACGCCGGTTTCGAGTTTACTGCCGTTCCGCAACCATAATCCCGCTCGTTCTTGCGTACTATAGTTGATCTCCCCGCTTTTCACGTCTTGGAACCGTGTGTTTAGCGTGCTTAGCAACAGATTGTCCGTTGGAAAAAACAGGAGTCCCGCTTCATGTCTGGTTTGATGGGCGGTCGTCAGATCGTTGTTTGGAAATATGGCGTACTTCATGGGTTGCGCGCCCACCGGAAGCGACGTTTCCGTCCACCGCCAGCAGTACGTGTAGAGAGCGACGCGATTTAGAGCCTCCGCGTACTCGCCAGGATAGAAGTAACCTACGACATATTCATTGGTACCTACGGTACTTCCGCTTTCGGCAAGATTGGTAACGTAGGTTGAATACGCGGCGCCGATATCAACGCCGCGCGGAAAGTTGCGCGTGTCTACGTATAACTGCGGATTTATCACCGAGCGCTCGCGCGAGTTTGCGGGATTGAGGCGGTACATGGCGGTGCCGGTGAAAGTAAGAGCGCTTATTGGCGAAACGTTGACCATACCGTACACCACACGCCCGCGATCCGCGGAGTTGTTCATATATTCCGTCCACGACACGTCGTAGCCTATATTGTGTATGCCTATCGTCTCGCGAACGCGGCGTACGGCAAGATCGGACAGGCGCAGGGAAAAAGACTCTTTGTGGCTGCGATCGCTCGTTTCCGTGCCCGGATTATTCTCGGATAAGAGGCCCGATGCCGTCATTTCGATATTCGGCAGAACATCTCCCGTATATAACGCGCGTAACTCAAAATTTGATAGGCTGTTGTATTCGGTGCGCCTGTGCACTTGATATAGGCTTGCTCGGAGGTCGTTACGCAAGTCGTACCCGATATTAATCTCGTGTTCGTCGTTTATATTTTGGTAATTGACGGTCGGTCTGTCTACACCTGTAAAATCACGCCCCACCCAACGTCCGCCGTACGACCCGAATGCCTTGCCCGCCGTTACGCCCGCCGTTACGCCCGCGGAATGGGCGCCAAGCATATTGTCGTACGCGATCTCGGGGTAGAAAAGAAGCGAGCGCCCGCCCGTGCCGCGCCACTCAACGGGAATACCGGCAAGCGCTATCGGGGAAAGATCGTTGCCCTCCCTATCTACCGTGAGAAACCCGACGCGCGCGCTCATCCACTCACGCGGCGACACGACGCCCTCAACAAAGTTGTATTGTCCGAAGTTATCCGAGGGAAGCGGCTCAAACACCTCCCTTTCGACCGGATAGGTTCTCTCGGCAAACGCAATTTGTATGATTGACGTCGGATTGGTTTTATCACGACGCAACAGGTGTACGGTACGAGTTCCCGAATTGTAAACGAAATCAGTTGCCGGAAGCGGAATGCCGTCGACATACATTTTCACGGTATTTGCGACCACTTCCTTGTTTTCTTTTTCCCGGTACAAACGGTATAAGCCGTCCGCCGCGTATCCCATAGTGCGCCATTCCGTCTTTGAGAGCAAATAGCCGCTACCGGCGGAAGCGGCCACGACGCTACGACTCGCGTTGTCAACGGAGGTTGACCCGGAAAATACTGCGGACACCCCTTCCGTTACTACACCCGGAGTCACATTGCTTTGAGCAAGTCCGGTACCTTGTACGCCGAAAGACGCGCGGGAGAGAATATCGCCGTTGATACCCTTGTAATAAAAACCCTTCTGCGGCGGTAAGGTTGTTGCGGCGTTGTCCACCGTAAGGTCTAAGATACGCCCGTCAGGATCCTCCGTGCGCAAGTTAAGTGTAATGTTGGCGAGCGGTACCGGCGGGTTGATCACCAAATCACCGGTATCGGAATATTCGGCGCCTCCCTGGTCTCTAAATGTGGCGGTACCGCTCGGCGTTCCCGCGTATTTGTCCGCGATTGTAACGTGCGCACCGTCTTCGTTCCACCCGTAATTGCCGTTTCGCTCGGCATTGCCCCTGTTTCGGATGCGAATGCCGCTCCACAACTTGCGTTCGGGGCTGTAAACGACAAAACCGCCGCGCGTGTAAAGCATTGTATGGTTGGAATAGTTGAAAACAAAGGCGCCGTCGTCAACCGTTACATGTGTGGGATAAGGAGCGACGCTTAAGTTGAACGGCGTGGTAAAGGTAACCAACCCCATATCGGTAGCGCAAATCATCCATTCGCCGGTGCGGGTAATCGAATTGACGTTACGCAAAACGGGGATCGCGGGTGTCGGCTCCAACACATAATTCCTTGTATTGAACGTATAAACGCGGGTCCCGGCTACAACGTCTACGTTGTCGGGGCCGAGGCTTGCCGCGCGGATCCGTTCTTTTACCGTCGCGCCGACAAACAGCCTCCTTGACGGATCATACCTGTATACCGTCCTATCTTGTGTAAAATAAACCGCGTCGCCGACGCGGCGAACGTCTCCGGCCGCGATGGTAAAACCCTTGTGGGGAACGGTAACCCAATCGTCGCTCGCGGTAGTGAGAATATGCAACGCTTTAGACGTAACGATGTGCACCTGCTCGTTGAAGCTCAGAATCCCGCGAATTTCCGAGGCGTCCCTGCCGGGGACGATGAGCTTCACCCATTCCCGGCTTGTCAAGTCCATGCGGTAGAGCGTGTCGCCGGAGGCAAGCCAAACAAAGCGCCTGTCAACGTCGATGCATCCCCCGCCGCTCACAATCCCGCGTGAAAAGTCCTCTACGGTACCGGTCTGCATATTCACGGCGGCCACGGCGCCCATACCGTTCGACGTCCAAATCATGTCGCCGGAACGCGTCGCGCTCACAATGTCAAAGAGAGAATCGACGGAGGAATACAGCGTGTGGGCGCTACGGGTATCCATAGAGAGGAACGTTATTTGTTTTTGATCGACGACGTAAACAAAATTACCGCGGGTAAATACTTGCGGGGAGACAACGCCGGAAGCGCTTATCGCGTGTGGAAACAGATAAAACGCGGCAAACGACAAGGCCGCGACGAGCGTCGTCCTCGTTTGCCTACGCGGCGATTCCCCGTGCTTACGGCAATTACCCATTTATCCTCGCATACTTTTTATTGACGACACATACGGATTGATCCGACCCGAAAAGACATTAGTTGCCCGTCAAATCGTTCACAATGCTCTTTGCCGCCGCCTTCCCCGCACCCATCGCGAGAATTACCGTGGCCGCGCCCGTCACTATATCCCCACCCGCGTATACAAAGCGTTTCGACGTGCGCCCGTCGGCCTCGTTCGCAACTATCGTCCCGTGCCTCTCGGAAATCGAAAGCCCCGGCGTTGTGTCGGGAATAAGCGGGTTCGGGCTGTTGCCGATGGCTATTATCACTACGTCGCAATCAATTACAAACTCGCTGTTATTAACAACTACCGGACGGCGGCGTCCCGACGCGTCGGGCTCACCGAGTTCCATACGCGCGCACTTTACACCCGTCACCGCGCCGTTTTCGGCGGCGAGTATTTCAACCGGATTGCAGAGGAGATTAAATTCGATACCCTCCTCTTTCGCGTGATGAATCTCCGCGGCGCGAGCCGGCATCTCGGCCTCGCTTCGGCGATAGACGATTACGGATTTTTCCGCCCCAAGGCGTAGCGCGGTACGGGCGGAGTCCATAGCCACGTTACCGCCGCCGACCGTTATTACGCGCTTGCCTTTTATTATAGGCGTAGACGGGTTGTCAACGTACGCCTTCATCAAATTGCTTCTCGTCAAATACTCATTAGCCGAATAAACGCCTATGCTGTTTTCGCCTTTTATCCCCATAAACGACGGGAGCCCCGCGCCGGAGCCCACAAAGACCGCGTCGAATTTTTCTTCGTTAAAAAGATCGTCGACCGTGGCCGTTCTGCCTACCACAAAGTTTTTTACGATCTTCACGCCGAGCGATTCCAAATATTCTATTTCCTTTTTGACTATAGCCTTGGGCAAACGGAACTCGGGAATGCCGTAGACGAGCACGCCGCCGGCCTCGTGCAACGCCTCAAAGACGGTTACGTCGAAACCCGCCTTAACCAACTCTCCGGCGCAAGTCAATCCCGCCGGGCCCGAACCTACGACGGCCGCCCTTTTGCCGTTTGGGGGATTTTTTTGCGGCAGGGCGACGCTACCCGATTCGCGTTCCGTGTCGGCGGCGAAACGCTCAAGGTTTCCTATCGCCACCGGCTCGCCTTTTTTGCCGAGGACGCAACGCGCCTCGCACTGCGTTTCCTGCGGACAGACGCGCCCGCAGATTGCCGGCAAAGCGTTGGTCTCCTTGATCTTCCGGGCGGCCGCGACAAAGTCGCCGGCGGCGATGAGCCCGATAAATTCGGGGATTTTTACGTTGACCGGGCAACCGTCGACGCATAGCGGCTTTTTGCACTTGAGGCAACGCGCCGCCTCCGATTTCGCCTCGTCGCAGGTGTAGCCGTAGGGCACCTCGTTGAAGTTACGAGCGCGGACAACAGGGTCTTGTTCTTTCATGGCGATTCGGGCTACGGTCATTTTGCGTTATCCTCCGGTCACGCGTTGGCTATTTTGCATTCGTGATAATTCTCTCTCACTCGCGCTTCAAACGACTTGTAGGCGTTCAGGCGCGTAACCGTCTCATCCCAGGCTATTTGCGACGCGTCAAACTCCGGACCGTCTACGCAGGCGAATTTAGTCTGCCCGTTTACGGTAACGCGGCAACCGCCGCACATCCCGGTACCGTCAATCATTATCGGGTTCAGCGAAGCGTAGGTTTTGATTCCCGCCGCTACGGTCAGCGCGGTTGTGACTTTCATCATAATAACGGGCCCTATGACAAACGCTACGTCAAACTTCTCGCCGGCCTCCGTCAATCCTTTAAACACATCGGAAACAAAACCTTTCGTGCCGTGGGAACCGTCGTCCGTGGCAATCAAGAGGCGGTTGCACGACGCCTTAATGTCGTCCTCAAGTATGATAAGTTCCTCGGTGCGCGCCCCGATGATTGTCGTTACATGGTTCCCCGCCGCAAAGAGCGCGGATATGATTGGGTACAGCGGGGCGACCCCCACCCCGCCGCCGACGCAAAGCGCCCGACCGAATCTCTCGATGTGCGTGGGTTTGCCGAGCGGCCCGGCAAGGTCGCGCACCGACGCGCCCTCCGGTAAGTCGCGCAACTGCATCGTCGTTTTGCCCATCACCTGAAAGATAATGTCTATCCATCCGGCCTCGGGATCGGCGCCGGCGACGGTTAGCGGGATACGCTCCGAGTCTTCAAGCGGGCGCAGAATGACGAACTGCCCGGCCTTTCGTTTCCGGGCAATTCGCGGCGCGTGAAGACGGAAGCGCCAAACGGCCTCCGATAGGCGCTCTTTTTCTAAAATTTTCGCCACTACAGCTTAGCTTCCTTCCTAATCTTATCCACCATATCCAGCTTCTCCCACGTGAACTCCGGCAGTTCCCTTCCAAAGTGACCGTTTCTCGCCGTTTCCCTATAAATCGGGCGCTTTAGATCCAAGCGTTTGATTATGCCGGCGGGGGTCAGATCAAACAATTTGTTGATGATCCGCACAATCTCGCCGTCTTCTATCTTGCCCGTACCGTAGGTGTCTACGTGGATGGATATCGGCTTTGACACGCCTATGGCGTAGGAAAGTTGGATTACGCAGTGCGTAGCGATTTCAGCCGCCACTAAGTTCTTGGCCACCCAGCGGGCCGCGTAAGCGGCGCTCCTATCCACCTTTGAGGGGTCCTTGCCGGAGAACGCGCCGCCGCCGTGAGCGCCGTATCCGCCGTAGGTGTCCACTATGATTTTTCGCCCCGTCACCCCTGTGTCCCCGTGCGGGCCGCCCACCACAAACTTGCCGGTCGGGTTGATGTGGTAAACGGTCTTGGTATCCAAAAACTTCGACGGAATCACCTTTTTGATGACCTTCGCAATCATATCCTCCTTAATGACGGTATGCTTTACGTCCTCGTCGTGCTGGGTGGACAAAACTATGGCGTCTATGCGCTTTGGCTTGAGCCCGTCGTACTCCACCGTAACCTGCGACTTCGCGTCGGGGCGCAGGTACGGGATCTTGCCCTTCTCCCGCAGTACGGTGAGTTCTTCGACGAGGCGGTGCGCGTAGTAGATGGCCAACGGCATATAGACCTTGGTCTCGTTGCAGGCGTAGCCGAACATGATCCCCTGATCGCCGGCACCCTGCTCTTTGTGAAGTCCCTGCCCCACATTCACCCCCTGAGCGATGTCCGGCGACTGCCGATGCACCGATATTTGCACTCCGCAACCCTCGGCGTCAAACCCCAAACCGGGCTTATTGTAGCCGATTTCCGCAATCGTCTTCCTAACGACGTCTTGGTAATCAATAACCGCCCTACTTGTGATCTCCCCCGCCACGACCACAAGCCCCGTCGTCACAAGCGTCTCGCAAGCTACCCGTGAATCGGGGTCCTGCGCG
This sequence comes from Fibrobacteria bacterium GUT77, assembly GCA_001462255.1. GTDB lineage: Bacteria > Fibrobacterota > Chitinivibrionia > Chitinivibrionales > Chitinispirillaceae > GUT77. The sequence goes on from LIUJ01000023.1 coordinate 10,125, forward strand.
AGCAACGCGTCCAAAATGGCATCTGAAATCTGGTCACAAACTTTGTCCGGGTGTCCCTTAGAGACACTCTCCGATGTAAAAAATCGGCGCATATACGTCCTCCTAAAAAAGTAGGTTATGGCTAATAGCCTTGTTTTCGCCCTCCCTCCGGGTCGGCGCAGTTTTTGGCGCGTTCCGGTATGGAACAAATAATATAATTTATCGGCAGTGGGATTATCAATAAAAAATTCATAATATTGGTATTGCCTCGAATTTATGGCCCAACGCGTAAAACGGGAAACCCCTCGCCCGGAGTTGTAAGTGGGATTTGACCGGCAGGGCGCATCAGAGCAGATGCTTGGCGATTCCGGCGGCGCCTTCGTGTTTGCCTAAATCTATTTGAGCGTATTTATCCTTAAACGCCTCGGCAAGCCCGTTCAGCCATTTTTTGCTTGTATTGACATTCGTTATACATAGCGTATTTCCGTAAATTTTGTAGTTGAACGATACGGATACCGGTTCGGTTTCACCGTTTAGAAGAATTTTTGATTTCGCGTCGCCGTCTTTTAGGCTTATGTCCAAAATTTCCGCAACGCTTTTTATCGTTTTATGATTATTCAAAAAACTTTTCAGACCCGCGTTCGCCAAAAAATTCAGCATTTATGTTCCCCCCCTCCGTGTTTAACGTAATTTTCCGCCGCCCATTGGCGCGCGTACTGCCTGACCGCTTCCAACGCGTCGGCGGCCCACGCCGCGTTTATGCCCGCGCCCATTGCCGCTCCGAGCGCGGGAAGCAACTGCGTAGCCTTTTTCTTCGTAAGAGTAACTCCCATCTTTTTCAAGATCTCCCGTACCGCCGCGATCAATTTTTCTGTGCTTAAAATGTTGTCAATCGACATTTTGTATATCTGTTGCCAGGTTTTTTCTTGCAATGTTTTTTCCGTAACGCGCAACGTATACGCGGCGGCGGCTTTTTCTCTTATGTTGTTCGCCGTACCCGCCGATATCGCTTTGATTATCGCGATTTGCGCCTCTTCGGTTCTGACCGGTACTCCGTAAGTGAGCGCGATTTTATTTGCAAATCCCATAATGATTCCAAACGACGCCGGAATGTCGGCCAACACCAAAAATATCCCGCCGGCCCCCAACGCCCCACCCTCCGTGGCCATAGCGGCGAGCCCCGCCGTCTTCCAATTTTTCGCGCTTACGTCCGCGTCGGTAAACCATTCGAAGAATTGCTTTTCATCCATATTCTCAAACGCGGGAATCTTCCCGGAAACGGCCTCCACCGCCGACGCGATGTAGTTGTTCGCGCCGGAAACGACACCCTCCAAGAGCGGCGCGACTCTTTTCATAATGGGATTAAGAACGTACGCGACCGGCGCGGTAATCACCCCAATGCTCTTATTTATGATATTCGGCGGAGCCTTCTCCCATGCCTCATACTCCCTCCGAACACCCGCCAAGAGTTCCTCCGCGCCGACAGTCGCGTCGGCCGCGTGGATCTCGCACCCGCACTTGGAACAGACATCCGATCCGTCCGCCATCTCAACGCCGCAAAGGGGACATCTCATAAAAGGCCTTTCGTATCCGGTATACATCTTACATCCGAAACGCGTTCGCCACGAATCGTTTAATATAAATAAAAATAATATATTATCCGCAAAAAGTCAATACACCATTTTTATTTTGCCGAAAGATTTGCCAATACCCGGCGTAACAATGTATATTTTGCCCAAACGATTGTATTCACACCTATCAATAAGGAGACGGCTCTGTGGAACTTCTGCTTCTGATTTTCGGCATTCTTGTTTTAGGGCCGATAATTTCTTTAAAAGTAATCGCTCTCGGACAAAATAAAAACGATACGACGTCATATAAGACGATTAAAGTTATATTTCTATCAATATATTTTTAT
>LIUJ01000023.1:12140-13482 GCA_001462255.1 Fibrobacteria bacterium GUT77
TATCAATATATTTTTATTCGATAGCATTTCTTTTATTATCGATGATTTTTACAGAAACCGCCGATTATTACACGCCGATAGATCCAATAGACGCTTGTTATACCGCCTTTGCCACCGAACACTTTCTTTCGTTTGCGGTTTTCTATTTACTCTTTATTGCGTCGATGATCATTCTATATCTCAAAGGACGGGATTTGCCGCCGCTTGCGTTTTCATTATGTATGGTGTTCATGATTATCGGTATAATATTAAACGTCGCGGTTGTTGCGCAATACACTGATACGGAAAATTGGAGTTTGCGCAATAACTGTCATGGCGTCTCAATGAATGTTTTTCATCATATTATGACGATTATACTTTCCGTCGTTATGCTGATACGAATCGTCATACAAGAACACGAACTCGCGATTGGCCGACAGTTTAACAATAAATACCTAAACAAAATCAATAATATTATCGGTAAACGCTATTTTTTATGGGCGTTGATACTGCTACTGCCCGTTTTTGTCATAATAACCATGATTTTAATACTGTTCGGACAAGGAAAGGATTCTCTTATAAAGGTTTGGACGGAAACTGCGACTTGGACGTTTTCGCGACGCGAACATCCGCCGTATTTGGGACATAACGGACATTATCTTTGCACGGTCGCCACTTGCGGCCATCAAACCATTGTAAAACCACTACGGTTGGGAAAGCGCCATAATCGGATAATAATCGTCAATAGACAATTATCGGTCGCCAACGCTTACGAGGAGATGATTCAAATGTACTTTCCCAAATTTCATAAAGCAGTAAGAGCCGTTTATGATACGTGCGGGTATCCGATTTCAAAACACATCACAAATAAGTACATATCGGATATTGTGTATATACTAATGAAGCCGTTGGAATATTTTTTTGTAATAAGCCTGTATCTGTTCATAAAAAAACCGGAGGAGTTAATAAATAAACAATACCGATTAAAGAGCGAACTATAGGGCGTCGGCGTCGGTGGTCGGAATCAATAAACAGTCTAATAATAAAGGAGACTCTTCGTATGAAAATGGCTATTATGTTGCGGTGGGCGGCGGCTGCGGTGGTCGTTGACGCGCACGCGCGGCGCGGGGGCGTTGCGTTTGACGTTGGGTAATAGGTAGGAGGCTTGTCACCGCCGTTCCTACCGGCCATCCAAAATATCCTTAACGTCGTTTTCCGAGAGGTCTAAAGTCTTGGCGATGGTCTCGATACTAAAGCCTTTTTGGAACATGAGTCTGACGCTTTGCCGTATTCCTTCCGCTATGCCTTCTTTCCGGCCCCGTTCTTCCGCAGTCTTAATGTTTGAGTATTGGTCGGTCTCATA